>JAGOBX010000099.1 GCA_017999075.1 Candidatus Babelota bacterium
AAAGAGGAGATATAATTATAGCGGGTATTTATATATTAGAAGAAATAATGTATAAATTTGATATAAAAAAAATTTTAATAAGCGATAATGGAATATTGGTTGGAATAATATTAAATTTATGAGAATAGAAAAAATGGGATTGAGTTTAATTGAATTGGTAATATCAATTTTTATTATAGGGATATCAATATCCAGTATTATTGCTTTAATAATAATAGGAGTAGAAAAAAACAGAACTGCGGATGATTATTTCAAAGCTCAATTACTGGCGTTTTCGAGGATTGAACATTTAAAGTCAATATCTTCTGATTCTGCGTTAACATTTAATAATTCAGTTGAACCGTATAATTCTATCCCCGATTATTTTCGCTTTAAAAGAATCACTTATACTCAGCCTGTAACAATTGGCGATTCAAGTTTATTGAAAATTGAAAGCAATGTATTTTGTAAAACTCAGAATGGAGAAATAAAATTAAAATTATGTGGAGTATTTGATTATTGAAAAAAAAAGGCATAACGATAATTGAATTGGTTATAGCTATAATAATAATTGGGATTATAGCCGGTATATTTACCGACATTTTAAGAAATACTTTTGATATGTATGAAAATGTACTTAATGATAACAAACGTAATGCCAGCGCACAACTTATAATTGCTCAATTAAAAGATGAAATCAACCATTCGGCAGAAATTTTTTCTGTTTCTCCTACTAATTTGATTTTGCTGACTTATGATAATGGAGATACAGCAATGTCTTTCCCTAAAAAAATAATTTATAATCATATAGGAAATAAATTATATAAATATTATGAGCCGTTGAATGATACGTCAAGTTTTAATTATAATTTTTATTACGTTAATTTTAAACTTGAAAATTATACGGATAGTATTGTAGAGATAAGTTTGAATGATTTTATAGATACATTTAAATTTCAATGTTCAAATCGGAATTAAGCCGGAATGGATAATTTTAAAATAAAAAAATTTTTTTGTTGATTAAATCTTTGTTTTTTAATAAAATAAAAAATCTTAGATTTAAAATGGGGGGAAAAATGTAAATTATGGGAAGTATTGACAATAAAATAAATAGTGAACTTGAAGCATTGAACAATATGCTTGATGAAGAATTAACAGACATTAATTCTAAAAGTAAAGAAAAATCAGATTTATCTCAGAAAGATACAGTTTTGCCTGCCGCTGATAAATTATTTGACGATGATATGCGGAATGTTGCAATAGAAAATAAAGAAAAAAATAAAGAAGAATTATTAAAAGAATATTTAAATAACGGCAAAAGGATGTATATGCGCAGTAATCACTCTGAAGCAATGCAATATTTTCAAAAAGCAATAGAAATAGATCAAAACAATGTTTTAGCTATTTTTAATATGGGAATCATATATATTGACAGAGAAGAACAGGAACTTGCAATGAAACAATTTGAAAGAGTTCTTGAAATCAAACCGGATGATTATAAATCTTTATGCAATTTAGGCGGGATATATTATAAATTAGGCAGATACAGAGAAGCATTTGATATTTTAAACAGAGCCATATCAATAAATCCCAATGATTTGAATAGTTTACAGAATCTGAAATTATTAGAAAAAAAGTTATTAAATTCAAAAAAATAATTTTATCTTAAGGGGCAATATAAATATGTATTTTAAAATAAAATCGGGAATATTATTTATATTATTTATAACTATTTTATTTTTAGGAACATTACATTCAGAACCTGCAGGAATAAAGGATATACTTATATTTGAGCAAGTAGGAATGTCGGGAGATACAATTTCGAGGACAGCTATAGGAAATAATTTATACATAAAAGTAATAACTAACTTGTCAGCTGCTCAAATAAATGATGTTCGAAGCGAAGACACTTGCTTATTACATATTTTTAATACAAATTCAGGAGATAGTATTTTTATAACTTTTGACAGAAAAATATCCGGAGATACCGGCAGCGCGGATTCTACTGTATATGAAATATCGAGCCAGAATATTATTACAATAAAAAATTCAGGATGGACAAACAACACATTAAATTATATTGGAGCTAACTGGAGTGATTTGATTAAAATAAATATAATAAATTTTTCCTGCACTAAAGAAATAACTGTTGCTAAACCTACAGAACCTGCCACAATAAACTATTTAAATTTTATGACTTCAAATTTTGAAACTATATTATCTTCTGATTACCATATAGCAATGAATGAATTTTTATATTTACAGGCAGTTGCACAGAATGATGCGGAACCTCTTATGGTTGACAGTATACCTGTTACAATAAAAAATGCGGATGGTTCTGTAATATTTAATGTCAATTTATTTGAAACGTCAAAAAACAGCGGAATTTATAATAATATTTCAACTCCTGTAAAAATATATGACATTACAAATATTTATGACTATACGATAAAAGAAGTCCGCGGCAGTTATCTGACTGTGAATGCAAGAAATTTATCTGATACAATTTATTTTATCAATCCAGCCAGTCCAACTTCAATCATTGATGCAAAGTTTACAGATTATGGGTTTACTAATGTACTTTCAGGAAAGCGTTATGAAAAACCTTTGCAAGTTAATGCGTGGATTCAGGCATATGACAAGGAACCTTATTACATAGACACATTGGTTGTGCAGATTCAAAATTCTAATTCAAATATAGATTCTTTACAATTAGTTTTAATTGAAACAGCAAAAAATTCAGGTATTTTTAGAACAGCATCTGTTTTAACAATAGGCGATAATACGAATCAATCATTAAATAGCTTGAAAGTAAATTACGGAGAAACAGTAGGTTTATTGGTAAATGGAATCTTGGTTGACACTATTTTAATAAATTATTCATTCGGTCCTGATTATTTAACCGATTTATATTTTTCAGTTTCAGGATTTTCAAATAAATTGAGTGACAATTATCATGTTGATAAAGGGGAACGTTTATATATTGAAGCTTATGGACATTCAGGAAATCCTGATATAATAGATACTTTTTTTGTAACTGTAAAAAATAACAGGACTTCGGAAACTATAACAGTTACAATGACAGAAACATTTAAAAATTCAGGAATTTATAGAAATTCTGATGCATATACAAATGATTATACCAATAGTTACTATAAATGGATTGGAGCGAGATTAGGCGATACAATAAGCATTTATTCTACATATGGTTCATTTTCTGATGCTGTAAGTTTAATAACTCCGGTTCCTCCTTCTAATGAAAATATCATAGCTTCTTATTTTATAGATGAAAACGGCAACTTTATAAGTGAAGATTCTATTGCGATAACTTCAAAAATAAAAATTGAGATGTTGTCAATTGATATGGAACCGAGATATTCTGACACTAAAATTATTTATATAAAGAATTTTAATAACGATGATTCAATATATGTTTTGTTAACAGAAGTATCGTCAGGTAAATTGAAAAATATTTCTGAAATAACTTTTTCAGGGTATACTAATGTAATTGAAGGTATTTTAAGAGCTGCTGAAGGAGATCGGATTAATTTAATCATAGACGGAATAGTAAGAGATACCATTTATATATCTGTAAACAACCCTACGATATTTGCAAATTCATTTAATTTTATAACATTTGAAGGGGAAATATCTTCAATAAGAACTGATACCTCATATCCTTCCTATGCAACTGTGAATATTGAATTAAATGGAATTGACAATAATCCGAATATTATTAATTATATTTATGTTACGTTAATGAATACTTACAATGAGACGATAACTATAAGATTGAATGAAACCGAATATAACACCGGAAAATTCAGGGGTTTGTTTTATTTGAGAACATTTACTTCTCAATATAATGGATATATACAGGCAAATAATGAAAATGATACTGTTGGAATAATTTATGATGGGATCAACCAAAAAAGATTAGAATTAAAAGTTAGAAAAAGTACTGATGCAGGAAGAGTAATTTCTTTGAGATTAAAAAAAGATGGTTCATTTTTTGAAGATTTGGATCATCAGTTGAATTTTGATGATGTGGTATATGTTGAATTAGTGGCTGAAGATTCAAATCCGAATACAGTTGATTATACGGATGTAGAATGTTTTTCAGGTCCATCTTTAGATCCTGTTGCAGAAAGAACCATATCGGTTCAGCTTAAAGAAACTGATCCAAGTTCAGGAATATTCAGAGGGACTTTCAGATTATCAAGATTATCGAATGATACAATAGATGAACTGAAAATAACATATGGGAATGTTTTGACAGTAACATCTGTTACAGACAATACCAAAATACATACTGCAAATATAACCATACCAGTAGAACCTTTAGTAATAAATGAATTAAAGTTTTATACAAACCCTTCTTATAATGAAATTTTACCTGATAATAAACAAATGGATTTTTATAATGTTTTGTATATTCAAGCAACGGCATCGGATTTGAATTCATTGAATGCTGATACTGTAGGGGTTGTTTTGCAGGATGCAAAATTATATAGGACAGGGGATCAAGGCGATAGTATTATTGAAATTGAGACTTATACTTTTACGACAAATAATGTTCATTTTTCATTAGTTGAAACTGGTAAACATACAGGAATTTATCGTGGAGCCATATCTATTGGACCTGATAACCTTGATAATGAATTAGGAAAAATTATAGGAACTTCAAGAAGCAATACAATATTATTGTTCTGGCAAAAAGATTATGATAATTGGGTAGATTCAGGAAAAACTCCGGCTACTCAACCTGTTCTTAGATCAAAAGTTAAAATGATTCAGTATGATCAGCCGGATTATATTTATGCTATAGAGTTTATGAAAAATGAACAATACGCTGAAGTATTGAGAACTCCGCATCTGACACTGGGGCAGGCAATAGAAAGCAATATATCTGAACTTAAATATATTTATGTAAGAGCTTATGCTGATACCAAAACAGCGTCAGATTTATTGGAAGATACCATAGAATTATCTTTGAAAATTTATAAGTGCGATACATACGGGCAGATATTATGGGATAAAGTAAACGAAGATAAACTATCGGAAAGATCAGATGTTGGTTCTGACTCGGACAGTTTTAATGTTGTAACTATAAAATTGGTTGAAGTCGGACAGAATTCAGGAATTTATACCAATATAAATGATGTTAAATCAATATTAGATATATATGATTTTGGAACTATAGGTCAAAATGTTAAAATTGACAGATCATTATATCCATACCATCTATTAGTGGTAGAGCCAACTATAAGGCATGCGTATAATACCGTAAATTATGCATTAAGTGGAAAAAAAGCTCCGTTAAACAGTACAGATTCAGGAACATTTGTTGCCGATACATCTTATATAGCGTTCTCTATATCACCGAGTTTTATAGACTCCATAAATATTTATGAATCGCCTGATTATATAAATATATTG
This sequence comes from Candidatus Babelota bacterium, assembly GCA_017999075.1. Taxonomy (GTDB): domain Bacteria; phylum JAGOBX01; class JAGOBX01; order JAGOBX01; family JAGOBX01; genus JAGOBX01. The sequence continues at coordinate 5,419 of JAGOBX010000099.1, forward strand.
ACTCCTTCTGAAAGAACTCCTGAAGAACCATACAACAAACTTTATATAAAAGCTGAAGATAACCGTGATTTGACTGATACAAAAATTGGGGAAATATCAATAAATTATTTTTCAAATGATGTTTTAAAAGATGAAATTTATCTTCATTTGACAGTTAACCCGAATTTGCCGATATTTTGGACAGATTATACGGAAATGCAGAATGAATACGGAGATACTAAACTTCGGGTTAAATTAGTGGAAACAACTCCTTCTTCAAACAGATATGTTATAGATTTGTCAAGCGTTCCTACTTTGGTTACCCGTATGGACGCAAATACTCCGCGCTGGACAGAACAAAACAGTCAATTGCTTCATGTTATGCAGGGAGATACAATTGATGTACAAGCTTATAATGATATAACAAAAACTTATGTAAGTACAAAACGCACTTTATTCAGTTCAGCGGTAAACAGGGCGCCTGAACTTATTGGAACAGTAAAGGTAATGAACCTTGGTTATGGTTCTGAATATTATCAAAATTTTTTAACAGGAAAACCAATATATTTCCAGGCGTTTGGTAGCGCAGGGAAAAGTAATACTTTGTTGGTTGATACGGTTCCTATAACAGTATACAATCTGCGTTCCGGAGATACCATAAGTTTTTATTTAACAGAAACTGCAATAGGAAGTGAAATTTACAGACTGGATCCTGTAAAATTTAATTATCCGAGACTTGATCCTGATTTCGGTTTGCCTTCTGACAATATACTTCAGGCAAGGAGCGGAGATTCAATAGTTGCAATCTGTACAGGAAGTGTAAATTCTATAGGAAGGCGTACTAATGCATATTTTGGGCCAAGAAATGTAGCGTCTCCCAGAAAACCTGAACAAATTTTTGCTATAAGATTAAAAAAAGATATGTCAGGATTACTTGATTATTCGCCATTAGAAAATTTTGCCCGCGGAACAACAGTGTGTATAGAAATGAGCGCAGACATAGGAGATAATGCTTTAGTAGATAATACATATAATGATGTTTATGTGGAAAATCAGCGAGGTCAAACAATAACGGTAGTTCTTACTGAAGATGGTCCTGCAACAGGAAAATACAGAGGCAGTTTTAAATTGGAAGCTTCGACAAATGATACTCTTGATGAAATTGGACTGCTTGACAGTGAAACATTTGCAGTATATCATAGAATTGCCACAGAAATAAGTTCGGCAGAATATAGAATAGGAGTGCCTGAACCGCCTGTATTTATAAGTTCATTAGGTTTAAAAGACAATAGTTTTGCAAATTCACTTATGTCGTCTACCAATAATACAGTTTTAGATAAACAACAATTATATATAGAATTAAACGGAGAAGATAAAAATTTGAATTTAGTTGATAAAGTAGATATATATATTCTAAGTTGGGAAGATAAAAATGTTTCTACAAATTTATTGAAAGGTATGATAAAAATAAATTTATTGGAAACAGGAATACACACAGGAAAATATAGAGGTATTGTAAAATTAGGAGATTTTAATGATACGGATCAGTTTATGATAAAAGCGAATCAGAATGATATTTTAGGAATAATAGAATGTTCTATGCTTAATGATACCGCATATGCATATCCTTCTGGAATTACAACTACATTTGATAAGATAAAATATTATACAATGTCAGGTTATGCTGATACAGCGTGGGTAGCTGTAACGAGTTCTCCTTCATTGTTATTCGGAATAACGGTAAAAAGTTCTGATTATACGCAAACCCGTAATATAAACAGGAGTAACCCTATACGATTTGGAGAAATATTATATATTGAAGCTCAAGGGGATGTTGCTAATCATTTATTGATTGATACTACTATAGTAACAATTTATGGATATGATATAAATGGGAATGTAGTTCCAGGCACTGAGGTTAAAGTTGAATTAGTGGAAAGTGAGATAGCTTCCGGAACTTATCGTGGAAAAGTAAAAATAGCGGAAGATCAATACACAAATTCTAAGTTGGCATCAGCATATTATATGGAAAATTCAACATATATATCAGGTTCTTTAAAAAAAGCGATAACTGATAATTTAACATATTTAGATGATCCGTATTTACCGATTTTTGGGCCGTTAAGTTCAAGATATTTTGATATAAAATGGACTTTCCAAAATTTAAATGTAGCTTATACCACACACAATAATTTAACTGTTCAGGATTTAGGTGTTGATGTATCACCTCAATTTAACGTATTCCCGAACCCTTGGAAAAAAAATGATTCTTTATATGATAACGTAGAATATAAAGGCACTGCCCGATCAGGGATAAAATTTACAGGTCTTGATAATGAAGCTGACATAAAAATTTTTGACATAAACGGACAACTTATATATTCTGGTAAATGTGAACCGGATTATACATACGGATATGGCCAATTTTTATGGGAAGGACAAAATAAGGAAAATCAAAAAGTAAGTTCAGGAGTATATGTTTATGTAACAAGAGATAAAGAAGGATTGATTAAAAAAGGAAAGATAGCTGTTATAAGATAAAAATAGATTTAAAAAATAATATGTTAAGACTTTTATGGAGGCAGGTATATGCAAAAAAAATTATACCTTATTTTATACGCATTAATTATTAACTTAATAATAAGTTATCCGTTATTATCAGGAAGTCCAGGAACTGTATCTGCGCTTTTGATGGTTGCGGATATTGCGGCCAGACCTTCGTCATTAGGCGGGGCAATCGGAGCTTTAGGCGATGACATTAATGCAATTAAATATAATCCTGCAGGATTGTGCGGGATAAACCAGTACGAATTTCAATTTAGTCATTTTGCAAGTTTTGAAGATATAAATTATGAATCAATAATGTTTGGAATTCCATTGTTGAAATATAATTCTGCTGTGGGAATAAGTCTAGATTTTTTAAATTACGGCGATTTTGAAAAACGTGATATATATGGAGTTGATAAAGGAACTTTTTCAGCTGATGATATGTTATTGACGTTCGGATACTCCCGCAGATTAAAAAATGAAATTAAAATCGGAGGGAACATAAAATATTTTAGTTCTAAAATTGAAATTGAAAAAGCTGATGCAATGGCAATAGATGTGGGCACGTTATATGATGTTGCTGATAATATTACATTGGGGTTAGCCTTTCAGAATTTCGGAGGCAAATTAAAATATATTAACGAAGAAGAAGATTTACCGTTAAATTTTAAGTTATCCACTAAGTATTCACCTAAGCGTTTTAAAAATCCGCCTCAGATGCTGTTTGACATTAATATACCAAAAGGACAAAAACCTAATTTTAATATTGGAATGGAATTTTGGATTAATGAAGCTATTTCAGTACGCGGAGGATATAAAGATAAAGTTGACGAGGGAAGGTTTATAGGCGGCGTTGGATTCAGATCGACGGTATTTCAGTTGGATTATGCGTATATGTGGGCTGACGAGCTGGATGTATCTCATAGAATATCAGCTTTATTCAGGTTTGGCGGTGATAAAAATAGGAATGAATATTTGAAATCCAAGAATAAGGTTTTAAGAAAGAGACCTATCAGAGCCGGAGAATATGATTTTAATTCTATAGAATCGGAACGAAATCGGAGAACTATAAAATTTGATGATTCAGAACTCAGTGATGAAGTTATATTTTTAACTCCAATGGGAACAATAAAATAATAACTGATCTGTAATGAAAAAAAAATCATATTATATAATATTATTGAGCGTTATAATAATACTGATTTTTTATTTTTCATTAAAATTCAAAGAATTTAAAAATTTAAGTGAATATGTTCAGCCATCAAAGGAAGAATTTGATTTTTTTGAAAAATATATAGAAGATTTGCAAAATATATCAAAAAAAATTTTAATATTGATGGTATTTATACCATTGGTTATTGGAATTTGGTTAATTTTAAAACTTAAAAATAAATTTTTAAAGTCTGAATCGAATGGAATAGATAAATTAAGAGATATTTCTCTTTTTTTAAAAGAATTATCTTTTATCTGCGACGAATTTATTTTAAATGAAAAAATCCAGAAAATAGAAATATTTGAAGATGATGGAAAAATTAAAATTAATCCTGATATTTTTAAAAACCAGAATTTCAGTTATGTTTTTAAAAAATATGATTTATTAAATATAAATAATATGTTAAAAGATTTAGTCAATGGTAAATATAAAACTAAAATTTTTTATCAGTTTTTAGAGAATAAAATTACATTATTGAAAAGTTTATAAAAAAATAATTATTATTCGGATGTTAA
>JAGOBX010000100.1 GCA_017999075.1 Candidatus Babelota bacterium
TTGATTTTTAAATTCTGTTCTGTATTTTTCGCCTTTTGCCTTATTGGTTTCAGATACTTCCTGAAATTTCATTTGCTGTTTTTCCATCATTTGCTTTTGAAAACTCATTAATGCATTTTTCATGTCAGTATCTGTCATATCAGAAGATATTCCTGATAATCCGTCTTTAAAACCTTTTATAAAATTTTCAGAATTTATAGATATATCCTGTTTTTTTAAACTTTTGCCTATATCATAACCTATACTGTAACTTACCTTATTTAAATCAATTGCAGGATTATCTGATTCTTTTTCGGATTCTTCAGCAAGAATATTAATATTAAATACTAATATTAAAGAAAAAATCATCAATGTATAAATGATATTTTTTTTCATACTATAAATTCCACCTTAAGAAAATTTTAAGAAATATTTTATATTAATTATAAAACTAATCAAGAACAATTTTCAAATATTTTTATTGGAATTTATCATTCTTGACTAACACTAATAGTTATTATATATTTTAAACAAAAAATTAATTAAAAGGTGGTGATAATTTTATGGTAAATAAAAAAAACGGTAATGACTATGATAATCCCTGGTATTCTGCAAGAAAACAACTTGAGAATGTTGCAGAACTTATCAAATTATCAGATAGTGAACTGGAATATCTTAAACATTCTCGCCGTGAACTATCAGTGTCTATACCTGTTAAAATGGATAACGGCAAGCTAAAAGTATTTTTGGGATACAGAGTCCAGCATAATGATATCAGAGGACCGTACAAAGGAGGTTTACGATACCATCCAGACGTTACAATTGATGAAGTGCGTGCATTAGCTATGTGGATGACTTGGAAATGCGCTGTGGCTAATATTCCTTACGGTGGAGCAAAAGGAGGAGTTGTTTGCGATCCTGATACTTTATCGATAGGTGAACTGGAACGCATTACCAGAAGATTCACTCACGAAATTTCAATCATAATAGGTCCCAATAAAGACGTTCCAGCACCTGATGTAAACACAAATGCTCAAATAATGGGATGGATAATGGATTCTTACAGCATGAATCATGGGTTTGCAGTTCATGGGGTTGTAACTGGAAAACCTATAAGTCTCGGAGGTTCTCTTGGAAGAAGAGAAGCTACTGGGCGTGGAGTTATGTTCACAGCATTAAATCTTCTTAAAGTGCTAAATAAAGACATTTCCAAAATTTCAATAGCTGTCCAGGGATTCGGGAATGTTGGTTCAATTGCCGCTCAATTACTTTACGAACAAGGTGCTAAAATAGTTGCTGTAAGCGATGTTAAAGGAGGAATATATTGTAAAAATGGAATTAATATTCATGAATTATTAAAATATATAGAAAAGAATAGATTCGTGAAAGGTTTTCCCGGAACAGAAGAAATTACTAATGAAGCTCTTTTAGAAATTGATTGTGATATGTTAATTCCAGCAGCTCTTGAAAATCAAATTACTGAAAAAAATGCTGATAAAATAAAAGCAAAATTCATTGTTGAAGGCGCTAATGGTCCTACAACTCCTCCTGCTGATGATATTTTAAATTCAAAAGGAATTATTGTTATTCCAGACATTTTAGCTAATGCCGGAGGGGTAGTGGTTTCATATTTTGAATGGGTACAGGGAAATCAGGAATATTTCTGGACTGAAGAAGATGTCAATACAAAACTGAAACACATCATGGATGCCGCGTTTTCAAATATACAATCAACTAAAGAAAAATACAAGGTTGATTACAGGAAAGCAGCTTATATAGTAGCTGTTGGAAGAGTCGCAGAAGCTATGAAATGCAGAGGAATTTACCTGTAGAAATTTATTTTATAAAATTTAGCAGATGAAAATTTCATCTGCTAAATTTTATATTTTCTGATAATATTCAAAATTGTATCCCCATATTTTTTAGAATTCTCAATAATATAAAATTCATCATGATTCACAATATTTTTTGAGGTTTCATATAAAATTACTGTATTTGACGAAACATTCTTTTTAAACGAATCTGAGTTTAAAATTTTTTCCCCAAAATTAGTATCATAAGGCGGATCAATATAAACAACATCAAATTCAAAATTTAAAGAATCAATAATTTTAACCGTATCTCCGTAAACTACTGTTGTTTTTTCAATTTTATTTTTATTTTCAATACGTTTCAATGAACTAAATTTATATTCGTCAAAATCAATTTTCAATTTTGTTAAATTGGAAAGAAGGTATTCATAGACGCTTTTAAATTTTTCAGAAAAAAAAGGCGTAAACCCCATACTCGCAGCCTCAATGCCCATATTACCGCAGCCTGCAAACAAATCTATAAAATTATTTCCCTGTCCAAAATTACGATGTCTTAAAATATTAAAAACAGCAGATTTGACAATACTTTTTGTCGGGCGGATCGATTCAGGAACTTTAAGTTTAAAATTTTTAAATTTACCTGATGAAACTGTTATCATTTGATAATAACCTGGTAGAACTTAATCTGTTCATACGCGAACTTTTAAATTTATGTTCCATATTACTTTTTGATAAATTAACATCTATTTCAGGATTCAATGTTTTTTTTATCACTGAACAGTTTTTATAAATATTAGATGGGCAATCAATACAATACCTGCCGGTTGTTTCTTTTCTACAATCAGAATAATTAATATCATATCTTACCTGGCTGCGCAGACAGGTTTGGCATACGTTAAGCATAGAATATTTTTTTGAGGGGGAATCAAGTCCTTTTCCGCAAATTTCACAAATATCTTCAGATTTATTAATGCTTTTATTTTCATGGTGATTTACAGACATTTTAATATTTCCATGTTCTATGATATCCCTTATTTTAGGCAATAAAAAAACATTATCTAAATTTTTATTTTTCAATTCTTTTATGATTAAATTCAATCTATCGCTTAAATCTAAATTTTTAGCAGGCATAATAAGCGATTCAGAATTTTTTTTTATATGCCATACAAAAGTTTTTTCGCCTATAAAATCATCGAAAATAATTATATTATGCGCTACTGCTATTTTTTTTATTTCTAAATACAATTCTTGGTTTGAATTCATTTTATTTATTTTTCAGATTTAGTTGATTCTTCAATTAAAATTTCTTTTGCTTCTTTAACCGATGCTTTTTGATGAACAATTGCAGCCACCGATTTAACAATTGCAGCAGGATTTTTATGCTGAAATATATTTCTCCCTATAGACAATCCAGCAGCGCCTACTTTATTAGCGTCAAATACTACTTGCAGAAGTTCATCATCGGTTTCCATTTTTTCTCCACCTGCAATTATTACAGGTGCAGGACACCCTATAATAACTTTTTCAAAAGACTCTGGAGATCCTGTATAATTAGTTTTAATAAGATCAGCTCCGAGTTCTGCTCCTACTCTTGCAGCATGTTTAACAACTTGCAAATCGCATTCTCTGGCAATTTTTTTACCGCGAGGATACATCATTGCTACAAGAGGCATCCCCCATTCCATACATTCTTCGCCTATTATACCAAAATCACGAAGCATATCTTTTTCATCTTCAGCTCCGATATTTATATGAATACTTACAGCATCTGCTCCCATTTTTATGGCCCGTCTTACGCTATTAACGAGAACTTTCGAATTAGGATCAGGTGATAAGCATGTACTCGCAGATAAATGAAGTATTAATCCGATATCTTTACCTGATTTTCTGTGCCCGTAAAGAGGCAATCCTATATGACCTAATACGGCATTTGCTCCACCATCAGCAACTTTATCCACAGTACCCGCTAAATTTACAAGACCTTCAATCGGACCTACTGTAACACCATGATCTAAAGGAACTATTATAGTTTTACCATTTAATCTGTTCATAATTCTTTCTAATCTGATTTTTTTCCCTAACAACATATATTGTATTCTCCCATAATATTTGATAATTTGAGTTAATTATATCAAAAAAAAAGTAAAAAGCAAGAAATAATAAATATATTGACAATATTTATTTTATAAATATACTGACCGTTCAGTTTATAAAAAATATATTCTTTTCAAGGAAAGTTTTTTTATCAATGAAAATAAAAAAAGCCGAAAATATAGAAGCTGAAAAAAACAAAATTATCGAAGCAGGATTCAGGTGTTTTATAAAAAAAGGATATGCCCGGACATCTGTTAATGATATTGTCAAAGAATATGGAAAAAGTAAGGGGAATTTATATTATTATTTCACAAATAAAGAAGATATTTTTATAGAAATGATAAAAAAATGGACTGATGAAACTTTTGAAATGGCTACAAGACTCAGAGAAAGTTATAATTCTGCCGAAGATTTTTTGAATGATTTTATAGACGGTTCTTTTAAATTTTTTGATGAAAACAAAGATTTTTTCCGTGTTAAAATGGAATTTTGTTCTATAAGCTGTCATAATGAAAAATTAAGAATTTTATATAATGAAGCTCAAAATAGATGGATTTCGTTATTTATGCCTTTTAAAAAAGAATTCAAATCACCTAAGCATTTCAATATTTTTTTAACATCTTTTTTTTGCGTGCTTGATGGTATGATTCTAAGATATATACTATGGAAAAAATTTTTAACTTATGAATTTAAAAAAGAAATTAAAAAAGATATTTTGTTAATATTAAAGGAAAAATTAAAATGAAAAAAATAAATAAGCTGTTATTGTTAATTGTTTTTATAATGTCATTGCAATTAAGGATATACGCATCTGAAAATATTAATTCATCAATATCTATCAAAATTAATGACTTGTTTGAATTAATAAAAAAAAATAATATAGAGATTATCAATAAACGCGAGAATTTAAAATATACAAAGTATCAAATTGACGAGGTTAAATCAGTGTCACGCCCTGATATAAAATTTGAAACAAATATGACTCGCTATAAAAATGAAACTTTTAATGAACCAGGACCGTTTAATAATTATGATTATAAAATTTCTTTTATACAACCTTTATTCACTTATGGAAAAATCAGCAGTGCTATTAAAGCTTCGAAACATTATTATAAAAATGCGGAACACGATTATAATATTACTGAAAAAGATTTTATTTTAAATGCTGTACAATTATATTACACTATAAAATTACTTGATCATCAAAAGAATATTTTATTGTCAACAGAAAAAACTTATTTTGAACATCTGGAAAACACTAAAATAAGATTTGAAGCAGGAGATGTTACTAATGTAGATTATTTATCAGCCAAAGTCAATTATGAACAGATTAAACCACAGATTATATCCGTCGACAACAAAATTTATAATTTAAAAAACGAATTGAAACTTTTATTAAATATTGATATGAACCAAAACATTATTATCATAGATGATATAAAAATTTCTAATATTGATATAACCAAAAATAACATCAATTTTTTTGAATCAGCTTTAAAAAATGATGAAAGAATCGCTAAACTTGAGGAATCAATAAAAATATTGGAATTACAAAAAACAATAGCAAAAAATTCTCTAAGACCATCTATAAACTTAATTGCAAATTATGGAGGATCTGCTGATGATCTCGGAAGTATGTTAAAAAAAGAAAGTGAGAATGCCTTAATTGGAATTAATTTGACTTTTCCTTTGTTTGACGGCTACAAATCAAAAAACCAGGTGGCAGAATTTGAGATTCAGATTCAATCGAATATCAGGTCGCTGAATCTGATGAGAAATACACTTAAAAAAGACATTGAAAATAAATTAAACGATATTGATCATTATAAAAAACAGATCAAATCAAATGAACTTCTTCTCGAACAGTCAGAAGAAGCTTTTCGTATATCAAACGAAAATTATAAAGCAGGAGCATCTATAAACCTTGATGTAATTGAATCAGAAAAAAACAGATTGACAGCCCGGCTCGCATTAATAGAATCAAAATATAATTATCTGATTTGCATATATCAATTGAAAAGGTTAGCAGGAATAGATTTATCTTTAAATGAATTTTAATTAGGAGTGGATTTTTATGCTAAAAAATATTCTATTATTTATGCTGGCAGTTTTTTATTTGATAAACTGCGCAAAAAAATCTGATAACAAATCAGAAAAACAAATAGCAAATTCTGATTCTCAACCAGTTTTACATCAGGAAGAAAAAATTTACAATGTAAAAGTAGCGAGTGTAGCTCCACAGAATATTAAAGATTTTATTCAGGTAACCGGAACAACTTTCCCTGATAAAAAAATCAATTTAGCTTCATTCAGTGGCGGACTGGTGGAAAAAATATATTTTGATGAAGGTCAATATGTTAACCAAGGAGATACTGTCGCTGAAATAGATCTGCAGCTGCATTTGATAAAATTAAATAAATTTCTTGCAGAATTTGAAAACGTAAAAGCTAACTTTGAAAAAGATAATCTGTTATTTCAGTCAAAAGCTATTCCAAAAATAAAATTTATCGAATCAAAATCAAAATATGAATCAATGCTTCAGGATATTGAACAAATAAAAGTTTATATTGATCGAGCTATACTTCGAGCTCCTTACTCGGGATTTATTATTAAAAAATTTGTAGAACAAGGAGAAATTATTCCTCAGGGCCAAACTGTGTTCACTTTAAATAAAATGGACTTGATGAAAGTAAAATTTGAACTTCCATCTAAAGATATTGGATTTTTTAAAGAAAACCAAACTAATGTTATATTAAATTTTGACGCATATCCCGATGACATAATTTACGCTAAAATCAATAATATTTCAAAAGACGTAATTTCACAAAATATGACTTATGAAGCAGAAACTATAATTCAGAATAAATCTTACAAATATAAAACAGGTTTGTTAACAAGAGTTAAAGTTTTAAAACAATCTCTCGCTAACAATATAGTTATTTTAAAAGATGCTGTTATTGATTATGAAGACGGTTCTAAAGTTTTTGTATACAACGAAAACGGAACTGTTTCATTGCGAAAAGTAACTATCGGCGCTATGGAAAATGATAAAGTTCAGATAATTGAAGGGCTTGATTTAAATGAAAAAATTGTAGTGGAAGGACAAAAAGATTTGTTTGATTCCGCAAAAGTCAAGGTAGTGAATTAATTATGAAGATAATTGAAGTTGCGGTAAAAAATTCTACCGCTGTATTTGTATTCATTTTTGTCTTATTGATTCTCGGGATAGTATCATATAAAAATCTTCCGCTCGAATCTGCTCCTGAAGTAAAAATTCCTCTTCTTATAGTAAATACCTTTTATTTTGGAGTGGCTCCGGCTGATATAGAAAGTCTTATTACAAACAGAATCGAACGAGAACTCAAATCTCTTGATAAGATAAAAAAAATAACTTCTGTATCTATGGAGGGGTTATCTTCAATCAAAGTTGAATTTATTCCAGGAATAGATTTGGATGTGGCGCGTCAAAAAGTTAAGGATAAAGTCGATCTCGCTAAACCTGAATTGCCTGATGATGCCGAAGATCCCATGATTGAAGAAATAAATTTTTCAGAGTTTCCGATAATGTATGTTTCATTATTCGGAAAAAATTTAGGTCTCTACAACTTAAAAAATATTTCCGAAGATTTAAAAGATAAGATTAAATTAATTAAAGGCGTTCTTGATGTGGAAATTTCTGGAGGTCTTGAACGTGAAGTTCAAGTCAACGTTGATCCTGCAAAACTCAGGTATTATCAAGTTTCTCTTGAAGAAATTATTAATAAAATACGTATGGAAAATATAACTATGCCAGGAGGAAGTATAGAAATAGGGCAATTCAATTATTCTGTCAGAATACCCGGAGAAATCGAATCTCCTGATGACATGGCTGACTGGATAATAAGTGAAAAAGATAATATGCCTGTATATTTAAAAGATGTGGCTGTTATGTCTTACAAATACAAAGAAATAAAAAGCGTATCCCGTCTTGACGGTCAGGAAGCAGTTACTCTTTCAATAAAAAAACGAACTGGAGAAAATATTGTGTTCATAGCAGATGCTGTAAAAAAACTGCTTGCCGATGAAATGAAAATCCTTCCCAAAACATTGAATTATGTAATACTCGGTGACCAGTCTAAAGAAATCAAGATGATGGTTGATGATCTTGAAAATAATATAATAACCTCTTTAATACTTGTAGTAGGCGTATTATTTTTTGCTATGAATTTCAGAAATTCTCTTTTTGTCGGAATAGCCATACCGTTTTCAATGCTACTTTCATTCATAATTATTGATTTTCTCGGAATAACTCTGAATATGATAGTGTTATTCAGCCTGATACTTGCGCTTGGCATGCTCGTGGATAATGCAATAGTATTAGTCGATAATATTTACAGGTACATGCAGCTTGGAAAAAATAAAATTGAAGCTGCCATACTCGGTGCCAAAGAAATTGCCTGGCCTATAACCACTTCCACATTAACCACGTTAGCGGCATTCGGTCCCCTGATATTCTGGCCCGGAGTTGTGGGTGATTTTATGAGTTATCTTCCGAAAACTGTTATAATAATTTTATCAGCTTCATTACTTGTAGCATTAACAATAAATCCTGTTATTTGCGCAGCTTTAATGAAAGTCGATAAAAAAGTTATACGGTCAGATAAAACCAAAATCAAAAAACATAATTTTCTATACAATTTTTACAGACGCGTATTGCTTTGGGCTCTTGGACACAGATGGTTAACTCTCACAGGAATGATTTTAATGTTTATACTGACAATTATAATTTACGGTAAATTCGGAAAACCTATAATATTTTTCCCGGATGTCGATCCGCAGCAGGTAATGATAACTTTAAAATTTCCTGTAGGAACTAAACTTGAACATACGGATTTATTTTCTAGGGAAATAGAAAATATTATACTCAACACTCCTGACAGCCAGCATTATGTTACTAACGTTGGAGTGGAAGGAAGGGAAGAAACTCATAAAGCACAAATACAAATTGACTTAAAAGATTTGCTTGACAGAACTCAAAATTCAAATAAAACATTAAATCAAGTTAGAGATATGATAAAACCTATACCAGGAGCTGAACTCGAAGTGTCAAAACCTCAGCACGGACCTCCAACAGGAGCTTCAATTACAATAGAAATAATCGGCGAAGATTTTAAAGAATTAAGTAAGTTGACTGATAAAATAAAAAAAGAAATTCAGACAATTCCCGGACTAATAAATTTACGTGATGATCTTGAAGAAGAAAAACCTGAAATAAAAATAATGGTTGATCGGGACAGGGCAAGCAGATGGGGACTAAGCGTATCTCAGATTTCAAATACTGTTCAGGCCGCAATAAAAGGAATATCTGCTTCAAAATACCGTATAGGCGAAGATGAATACGATATTACAGTAAGGTTCAGCAAAGATTGGAGGCAGAATCTGAATGATTTGAAAAACATAATTATTTTTGGAAAAGACGACAGAATGATACCGCTATCAAACATAGCAGATATTGATTTAAAACCAGGGTTCGGTTCAATTTCTCATAAATCTTTAAAAAGAATGATAACTATTGAAGCCGATAATAAAGAAGGATTCAACGCATTCAATATTAGAAAAGACGTAGTCAGCAGAATAAATAAAATAAAAAAAGATTTTCCGCGCGGCTATTACTTCAATATGGCTGGCGAAGATGAAGAACAGAAAGATGCTCAAATTTTTTTAATGAAAGCATTTTTATGGGCTTTATTTTTAATTGAAATAATACTAATTATACAATTCAAT
>JAGOBX010000101.1 GCA_017999075.1 Candidatus Babelota bacterium
AAAAACAAACTAATTTAATAATATTTGTTTTATGCATAACAATAATGGTTTAAATAATGCTCTAATTTAATTATTAAAAATGACTTTTGACTATACGGCACTTTATTGGCACTTTATTCGGTACTTTATTATTTTAATATTTTAATCAAAGCTCTGCTGTTATAATAAATCAAGGCAAATGTTTCTGACAAAATCTGTTTTTCGTCATAGTATTTTTGAATGTTTTTCATAAAATTTTCTATACTCTGTTTTTTGATTTCCAATGTTCGATTTGATAATACGATTTTTTTTAATTCTCCGATTTCTTTCAAAATCCTGTTTTTTTCGACTTCTGTTTCTATCCAGCCTTGAACAAAACTTTCTTCAGCATAATCTTCAAGACGCTTTAATCCTTCTTCCGCTGTTTTAAACCATTCCACCGCTCCTACGGTTTTACCGTATAATATATCCTTACCGCTACGAGGTCTGGCCTTAGCAATTTCTTCATCAGGCTCAACTGGCCATTTCGGACCATCTTGTCCTCCATTCCCAATACAATATACAATACCTGGTAATCCATTAGATTCAAAACTAAAAAATCCTTTACTTGTTCCTGAAATAATAATTGCGCTTCTACGCGCTCCCCATATTAACCATTTTCTATTGTCATAAACAGTTCCTATAACGGTTTTAGAACGGTTTTCTTTTAAACAATGATTTCTTTTCCCTATCCACCAATCTGATTTTACAGGAATATTTTGATTAAAAACTTCGTTTATATATTCAATTCCCAAATATGTAAAACTTTGTTTACTTTTTTTTGAATTATGAACGGTATATAAAAACTGGAATTCATTTTCATTACTGGCTTCTTTTACAGAACATTCAACAATAACATCTAATAATGTAGTTGGATATTCAATTTGCTCATATTTTTTTCCTTCCTGAACCCAAACGATTTTGTGCCCGCCGTCCTGCAATTTATAAACTTCCGCTTTATTTATCTTTTTAGCCCGTTCAGAAAATTTAATTTTGTATTCAGGTTTATTTAAAATTTTTCTTTCTGCATTGATTTGCCGAATATTTACAAATATTATTGTTATTATTATATAAAAAATTATTAATATTTTTGTTCTCATAATTTTTCCTTTTAATAAATAATTTTATTTAAAATTCGATATGATAATGAGTTCCTTCAACAAGAAAATCAGATAGTTGGGTTCCAATGCAACCTTCAATAAAATCTATAATATTTGTATCTGATAATAAAATCGTATCTTCGTTTATATTATATTGTTCAATTTTAAATATTTTCGAATTTTGAGCAAAAATATTATACGCGCACAATATATTAAACAAAATAATTGTTATAATTTTTTGTAACATCTTAAATTAAAAACTTTTATGTTTTTCGTATTCATTTTTGAACATTACAAAGGTTTCTTTTATGTCCTTTATAACATTTTTATTGAATATTTTTTGTTCTAATATCTCAAATAATTCTGCCGAATTATCTGGCGGGAAAGCATATAAGCCCGCGCATTCTTCTATAATATCATTATATCGATACCATAAATCAAATTGATATTTGTCATAAGCGTTGAAAATATTGTTTTTAGAAATTTTTCTGATATACTCACTAATATCATCCTTTCTTTCCCCCCAATCATCAACAGGATTCAAAACAGGTTTTTTCGTTCTATCAATAATAGTTAAGCAGGGCAAAATAGTATTTAATGCTTTTATATAACACTCTAAAATGAGAGGTTTGCTTTCATTTGATATTTCATTATAAAAAAAGTTAGAATATGAACGACCTGAAAAATAATATGAATCATATAGCGAAATTATTTTTTCTGAATCCGATAAACTTCGCAAATAATATTCATAACTATCAGTATCATTTAAAATAATAGTATAATTATTTATATTATACGGTTCTATTCTTTGAAATATTTTCTCTTTAGATAATAAAACATTGTTATGAAATAAAATCAATATTAATATAAAAATAATATATTTTATCTGCATTTTAACTATAACCCCGAATATGGACCTTGCCAACTTCCTTCGTCTATATCTGTATCAGTTTCTTTAATAGCTTGAGTTTTTTGATCAATGCCTCTAAATCTTCTTATATGATTATTATGGATACAAGGTATCCAATTTCCATTATCATCTTGAAATTCATCCCAAAAACTTTGAGAGAACTCAAAATCAACATTTGTGATTAAGAACATTATTTTAATATTTTTTTTTATGTTCTTTTTTGAGATATCCCCAAAAACTCTTTTGATTGATATATTCATTTTTATAACGAAAAAAGAATAATTTTATTTTGCGCAAAACATTTTTATTTAAAATCAATTTTTTGGATATTTCAATTAATTCATTAATATTATCAGGTGGAGACGCATATAAATCTGCGCATGCTTCAATTAATTCATTATAACGATACCATAAATCAAATTGATATTTTTCAAAATCGGCAAATGTTTTTTTTAGTTATTTTTGCATGCCATATTAATCCATCGTTGCTTTTATATATTTTTTTTCAAAAGAGTTTAGTTGTAAAGCGTTTAAATTTTCAGTAACATACAATCGAGGGATTATAGTATTTAAAGCATTCAAATAATATTTTAAAATAAATTTTCGGTTTTCAACAATCGTATCATAAAAAAAATTATCAGAATAAATAGAATGCCCATATAAAAAATACGAATCGCAAGAAGTAAGAATTTTTTCAGAATCAGAAATAAACCTTCAATAAAATCTATAATATTTGTATCTGATAATAAAATCGTATCTTCGTTTATATTATATGGTTCAATTTTAAATATTTTCGAATTTTGAGCAAAAATATTATACGCGCACAATATATTAAACAAAATAATTGTTATAATTTTTTGTAAAATCATAAATTAAAACCTTTGTAATGTTTTAGTCATTGGACAACTTATGATTATTGCCGCTAAAAATGCGTCAAAATTGTAGCGAAATAAAAAAAATGCTATTTTATTCTCGTTTATTTTTTGTTTCTTCTTTTAAATTCATTTTCATATTTTGTCATTATTTCCTCAATAATAATTTTATCAACATTGTTTTCTATAAGAATATCTCGTAATTTTTGTTTATGCTTATAATTTTTAGAATATAGCATAATGATATCTTCTATTACATTTTTCTTGCACCTCAATAACTCGTTCTGAATATCAATTCTTTTCCGTTCCTTTCTATTGGCTTCATTTTCCGCTGTAATTTTTAAATATTCATTATATAGTTGTGGGAATTCTGGTTGTATTATTCGCCAATTAATCCTTTTTACAACCGGTACTGTGTCAACTGATTCATTTATGGTTAAATGGGGAATAATTTCTTTTAATCCTTTTATCAAATACATTGATTGTTCTTTGTTTATTCCTTCTATTCCTGATTTTTTTTCCCTCGAAAAACCAGCTAAGTTATTATAAACAAAAAATCTTGTCGCAGGATTATTTGAATCAATTAATACTTTATTATAATATTCTAAAAGTTTTTCTCTATTTGTATATCCCCGGAGTTTTCTAATAACACCAACATATATTTTATCTTTGTCTTCCTGTGAATTACTTTTTTCAATAAACTGTAAACAAACTCTTTCTAATTCAGAGCTAAAAGGAATTGTATCATTATGTAAATCTTTTAAAATTTTTACTTTCAATTTTTCTTCATATTCATTTACTTTTATCTCAGCGGCATTTATATTAAAATGAATTAAAATAAATAAATTTAATGAAATAAAAAAAATTATTAATATATTTTTTCTATTACGCATTTTGAGAATTCCTCCTTATATTTTTTTATTTTTACGACTATTTATAAAAATTTATTAAATTCATATTCGCTTTTTCTACTTATCATTGATATGGTCCTTGTAAGCCTCCCTCATCATTATTTGCTCCATATACTTTTACCTTAGCTTCTAAATTGCTATAATATAAATCAAAATATGAACAATTAAAAAACGGAACCCAGTCGCCGTCGTCTGTTTCAAATTCATCTGGAAATGAATTTCCGAAACTAAAATCTACATAAGAAGCTCCGCTTAATAATTTTGAAGATGAATAATATCCAGTGCTTACCATATCGGTTCCAAGATTGTCAAAACCTACATCCCAATCTACTATTCTTCCGCCAATATAAGTTTGAGTATTATTAGGCCAACTTACATATATACTTGGTATATTCTCATGAAATTTTACATTTTTAAAAGATACCGTTGTAGGAGTAACTGTAATCTCAAATTCTGTTTTAGCGCCTATATAATTATTGGGAGGTCCGTCTATCCCCAGCGGATAATCAAACATTTTTGAAAAATATATTTCTTGCGGTAATTCTATAGTATATACTTTTGTTTTTGTTTTTAAACCAATTTCAGCTCTTACAGTTGCGCTGGATGCAGAAAGGCTTTTATTTGCTGTTAATTCAACATTTTTTTTTATTTCTCCTTGTCCAGCATTTAATTTTCCGTCACCGCTACAATACCATTTAACTTCAAATTCAGGCGTAATTTTAAGATTTATTATTTCACCTATACCAATAACTGTCCTGCTTCTATCTGTTGGAACTGGTGAAACAGCTTCGCTGACAATTTCCCAATTTTCTTCATTGGCATTTCCTTTCACATCTGCTCCGCGATAAGGTGAATCAACATCTTCATATGGAGGTTCATCCTTAATATCAATATAACTTGATGCGGTAACTAAAGTGACAAATTCAACTGATAAAGTATTATCTAAACTTCCTGAAATCACTTCATAATCGCTGTTAATTGATACTGAAAACTCTTCTTCAACCGTTGTAATGTCATATAAATTAAAACGGGCTAATGCGGCTCCACCACGAATATTCCTGAACGATAAAGTCGCAGAACCTCCGTCTCCAAGAGAACCAATATCTGGAATATTAATTAAACCTGGCGATTTTTTCATTAATGCTTTTCTTACCTGAGCAAGCATTGATCCGCCTTCCTCATCCCCGCCTCCGCCAGGTCCGTATTCGATTTCTGAAATATACATTATAAACGGCGGTCCGTCAGCAGGAGAATCAACAGCTGTCGGGTCAGTATTATTTTCAGCTTCAATCCAGTTCACATATCCGTCGATATCAATATCCTCAAATCCGTCAGGTGTGCCGTTATTATTGCTGTCTATTATAAGCGGATTATAATTGTATTGAACCTCGTATCCATCATAAACGCTGTCCCCTCTTATATACAAATTAATCAACAATTTTTAATTTTAACGTTTTTCTTATTGGAAACCATATTTTTTCATTAACAATTCCATTTGATATTTCAGGATGTTTGATTAAAAGTAAATCTAATTGGCATTGAATTTCATACTCTCCTGATTTTTTAAATTTTAAATATTTATTTAATAGTATGTTTTCAGAATGAGTTTTATTTGGCTTTAGATATCTTATCCTTCCCATACTAGTTATAATATGATATGGATTTAAAATCTCAACATTGTTATCCTCGTTTATTGAAAATTGCCAACTGAATTCTTTAATATCACTTATAAAAAAAACATAAGTATCCTTAGCGTCATTTATTGAAATATCAAATTCTATATTTATAGGTTCGTTCAATACATATTCTTGTTTATCAAATGATAAACTATATTGTATTTTATTATTAATATTAGTGTCTGAAGCATATAAAAAAGTTGAGATAAAAAATAATATAATTTGAATTGATAAAATATTTTTTTTATTCATTTTTGTAACCTCCGAATCTTTAAATATCCATAATAGATGAAATCGCAGGATCATTCCCTCCTTCTTTTATTGAGCGAAATTTCCAATTACCCAATGAATAATAAATAGAGTATGTAATTGTATAGTTTTGAAAAGTTTGCCAGTTTTCAGTTTGATATAACACTTTATCCCAAAAATCATATGTTTGACTGATACTAAAACTGCCTTCTATTATTGTTAAACTGTCAGAAATTGTATTTGGATTAACATAATGAATATCGTCAAAATATCCATCTGACCCGATAATATATGCATTTGGATTTTCCGGCAGCCGTTCCGATGTTAAACTTTTATGAAGTAATCCAGGAAATGGAGGGTTGCAAATTTGTGAATATGTAAGATATTCGCTTACAACCACATTTCCTAAATCCAATGGATTTCCGCTTTCGCTTACAAATGTTTGATTTGCAACAAATCCAAATCGTAAATCTGATAATTTTTCTTTATTTGACATAATTGGCCACGTGCTCACTGTAAAAAATTCTTCTTTTAAAATTATATTTTCAAATTTAGCAGCTATTTTTATATTATCTTTTATACTGCTGTTTTGAATTCCTTTTACCGAAAAAGTCGTTGTTGATGTGATACTTTTTGATGTGGTATTGTCGGTATATGCGGCAGATCCATTTCCGGTTGTTGTTACTAATTCAACATCTATAGAAGCACCATACAGAGAAGCCGATAATAAAATTATTACATCCTGTGAATTTGGAGCCGAGCTATTATACATTGGCAATCGAGCCAAATCGCTTATTAAAACATCTATTTTTGAAGCGTTGGTAGTTTTTAAATCCGTTCCTCTATATGGCGCATTAACTTTCGGTTTGGTTTTATTGTCTTTAAATTTCATTTTGAGGAATGATGTTGCAACTGTAAGAAATTCTATTGATAATGAATTTCCCAATGAACCTGATATTATATGATAAGGTTCATTTATGTCTGTTGAAAAAGATTCTTCGACTGTTGTAATATCATACGCTCTCATCTTAAATAAGATTGCCTGATTTTTGTTATTTCTAACAGATAATGTTACTCTGCCCCCATAACCCAATGAACCTATATTTAAACCGCTTGCAGGCGCTCTGCTTAATAATCGTTTTACCTGAGCAAGCATTGATCCGCCTTCCTCATCCCCACCTCCGCCAGGTCCGTATTCGATTTCTGAAATATACATTATAAACGGCGGTCCATCAGCCGGAGTATCAGCAGCTGTCGGGTCAGTATTATTTTCAGCTTCAATCCAGTTCACATATCCGTCGATATCAATATCCTCAAACCCATCTTGTATTCCGTTATTATTGCTGTCTATTATAAGCGGATTATAATTGTATTGAACCTCGTATCCATCATAAACGCTGTCCCCGTCAGTATCATAAAGTACAGGATTTGTTATGTATCCGTTTGTTCCGTATATCTCAGTATAATCAGGTATTCCGTCTTTATCGCTGTCGCTGTCATCGGGTTTTGTAAAAAATACCGCTATTTCATTATAATCGTTTATGCTGTCGCCGTCAGTGTCAAAACAATATGAATCAGTTGCTGCAGACTGTTCGTAACTGTCGCTCAATCCGTCGTTGTCCGAATCAACTTCAACAGGAAAATCTCCGTATTTAAAATATTCCCAGTAAGTTCTGGGAAACGCTCCGTCTCCTATTCGCATCTTTAAAAATTCGTCGTCTCCGATTGTATCGTAAATCGCAAACGGATTATTTCCGAGACGCAGCCTGAAACTCCATTGCTGAGTAAATGTGTCTTCAAGATTATCAGGAATATCATTTCTCTGGTTTATAGTTATTTCTCCGTGAAATTTTGCTTGAGTATCTGACAGCCATTCTATCAATCCGTAATAATTATTAAAATTCGTATCCTGATAATTTGATTCCCAAACCATTGTATCATCTGTGTTTTCCCACTCCAGATCAATATTTAAAAAAACTGTATCGTAAAAATTTAAAACAAACGACGAAGAAGATAGAGCGTTCAACCGCGTAATATTTTTTTCAATATTAAGTTGAGCGTCTATATAATATTTAAAATTAGTATGTCTATGGCTTTTTGGCCAGCTTATCGATGCAGAATAAATATTCTCTGCGCCCTGTATTTTGCGCCTTCTGCATTTGGTCAATATATCGTTAAGAGTTGTCTCTCCTATTTCTGGAACAGAATCAAGTCTGTTGATCGTTTCAAAATAAGTATCGTCAGCAGTATTAATATCGGAATCCGGACCGCATCTGAAATCGTAAATATTTTCTACAACATCAACATCTAAATTCAATACTTTTTCAAGTTTCCAGTATCTCAATGTTTTATCGTCAAGATATTTTAAAGCGTAATGATAATCTGTCGGCGCTGTTGTATCAGATGAAACCCAATTGTTTATTGCGTATGCGTCAAGCGCGTCTATCGTTGCCTGACCTACATACGGTATATCATCGAGTTCCTGAATGCTTTCAAAATTATCATCGTCTATTGTTCCGTATATTCCGTCATTCCCTTTTTTGTAATTGAATATATTCTGTGATTGAGTCAATGTCAGATTAACTGAATATTTTAAAACGTCTTCGGTTGTTGACCAGTGATTTACAAATTTTAGAAGTAATTCCGGATTCTGAGGGGCAAGAAATATTTTTGAATCGCGGTTGTCTGAACTTGTATCCGAACTTTTTCCGCAGCATACAAAAACAAAAGGAATCATCACCATTAAGATAAGTATTTTTAATTTAAGAATGTTTGTTTGTTTGTTTGTTTGTTTGTTTGCAAAAACTGTTCTGTTTTTATACATAAAATTCCTCCACTTTTGTTAATTTATAATAAAATTAAATTGCATGATAGAAAATTTATTAGCAAAACTATTTTTAATATACGCTTATTTTTATTTTTGTCAATTATTTTTAAAACCGTTTTTTAATAATTTTATTCGCGCTGATTCGCGTTAATTCGCAGGTAAAATTTTATTCTGCCTGTATTTAACCCTAATCTCATGAGATAAAATATTCTTTTTTGTTAGAATTATTCCGAAGAATATTTTTTATTATAGTATTCCATAACTTTTTCAGAAACCTGTTCCGGCGTAATGGATTTTATACATTCCTTTGATTCACAATTTTTGTATTCACAGGGATTTCTGTCGTTTTCAATTCTTTTCAGCACATTGCATTTCGTGTATCCGGACAAATACGCAGAATTTTCTCCGATCACAGCCACTTCATGATGAGTCGGACCAAAAAGACCTATAAAATCAGTATTTACCGCTTTAGCAATGTGTAATGGACCCGAATCATTTGTAACCAGCAAATCAAGTTTTGAAATAAAACTGCTAAGTTCTAAAATATTCATATCAAAATAATACGGAACTTCCTCGGAAATTTTTAAACATTCCTGTTTTACGGATTCATTTTCAAGAGGTCCTGACAATATATAAAATTGAATATTTTTATCTTTAAGTCCGAAAATTAATCTTTTAACATTTTCCAAATCCCAGCGACGTGATTCTATACTGGCTCCAACAAAAATTCCTATTTGAAATTTTGTTTTATTAAAAAAAAATTTATCAGCATCTGATAAATTTTCATTTGAAAAATATAATTCAGGTTTTAAAGTCCCGCAGTTCAATTTCAACTTTTTCATTATTCCTTCAGCAAGGTTATAAATTTTATAGGATAATTCCTCAGGTTTTACAGTTTGATTGTAAACTATTTTATTCAATAACTTTTTCTTGAAGAATCCCATTTTTTTGTTTGCAAAACTTAAAAAAGTTATAAACATACTGTTTTTATTATTATAAAAATCAATGCACAAATCAAATTTCGTAAATAATACTGTAATATACA
>JAGOBX010000102.1 GCA_017999075.1 Candidatus Babelota bacterium
GTCTTTTTCGATTTTTAAAAAATTATAATTGGAGAATGTTGCCGATTCTTTTGATTTATCGGTCTTTTTTAATATATTATTACGTATTATTTTTTTTTTCATATCAAGATACTGGAAAAAATAGGATTCATTGGTGATTTTGAAAAAATGTCTGTTTGATTTATAAAATGGTTCTCCGAACCTTACTGTAACATTGGTATCAAAATGAGATTCACCAAAGTCATTTCCTATGAAAAAGGCAAGAAATACAATATCAGGATTATATTTTAATCCTGTAGATAAAAGTAAATTGTATAGATAACCTGGACCAATCGAAGGATACCCCATATTAATTATTTCATAAGTTTTAGTATCCTGATTCAGTATTTTTTCTGTAAGAGTCCAATAATTCCCCTCATAACCGCCTGCCCAGTTAAATGAATCTCCAAGTCCGATTATCCGTTTTAAAATGCCGGATTTTTCCAATGTCCTGTTTATGTCATTGAATCCTAAATTATTTGTGTGGTTAAAATAAGGCCTGACTTTAAAACCGAGTTGTTTATCAGAAATCCATAGTGAATTGTTTGACAAAAAAGGTTCTGCTAATCTGAATACAATTTCTAATAAAGTTAGTAAAAATACTAATATTGTTAATAACCCGAAAAATTTTTTTAATCGTTTTGTCTTGTAAAAACTTGATATGGTTATAATTAGTAAAATTATTGCTAAAATAAAAAATTTCATTGTATTTTTTTAGTGAAATCTTATAAATGAATTTAATTATGTTATTATTATAATATAGGATAGTATAAGATAATTTAAATTTTTTCAAGAAATTTTATAGAATTTGTTTTCTTTTATTTAATTTTGCATTTTTTTTTAAGTTTATGTTTATGGAATTTTTTTAAAATATAGCAAGCTGGAGTTTGGTTAAAAAAAATGACTTTTGACGATACGGCACTTTGTGTCGGCACTTTGTGTCTGTCCATATTTGCTTTGCGAATCAAACGTTCATCGTATTTTTATATTTTATGTATCATATCAGAATCTGCATATATTACTGCCATAACTGGAAAAATTAAAACAGATGATGTTGTTTTTACCTCAAATTTTTGTTGACAAAATAAGTATTTAAAAGTATGTATGATTTATGAAAAATGATATGCTGTTTTATCCGATTTATTAGATTTAGGAGATAATTTTATGCGTATAGGATTAGGAATAGATGTTCATTCATTTGTAAAAGGCAGAGATTTAATACTTGGCGGTGAAAAGATTGAACATCATTCAGGTCTTGCAGGACATTCTGATGCTGATGTTTTAGTTCATTCAATAATGGATGGATTGCTTGGAGCAGCGGCAGCAGGAGATATAGGAAAACATTTTCCTGATACTGATAACTCATATAAAAATATATCAAGTTTGATACTTCTTGACAGAGTCAATCTAATAATATTGTCAAAAAAATATTCTATAGTAAATATTGATTCTGTTATAATAGCGCAAAAACCTAAAATTGCTCCGTATATAGAAAAAATGCAAAAAAATATTTCAGGAGTTCTAAAAATAAACGCGGATTGTGTAAGTATAAAAGCGACTACGTCAGAGTGGCTTGGATTTACAGGAAGAGAAGAAGGCATTATCTGTTATACATCAGTACTTCTTTCTTAAATAAGGTTAATTAAGAATGTATTTTTTTTAATGTGAGTTTTTTTATAATTAATATGATTTGATTTTTGAGTTTTATCATTGAAAATCAAAAAAATATTTTAGGTTAGAAAAATTATATGGCTAAAAAAAATAAATTAAAATATTTATGCAACGGCTGCGGTTATGAAACCAGTAAATGGTTGGGGAAATGTCCTTCCTGCGGAATATTCAATTCTTTAGTTGAAATCGAAGATGAAACAGGTTCATTGAAAAATATAAATTTTTCTGAAACATCTGTTCCTGTAAGATTGACAGAAATAAATTCAATGAGCGTAGAACGTGTGAAAACAGGCGTTTCAGAATTTGATGCGTTAACAGGCGGAGGATTAGTGAACTCATCATTAATTTTGATAGGTGGAAGTCCGGGAATAGGGAAATCCACTTTAATGCTTCAAATATTGGAAAAATTGTCGGGGAAAAGTTTGTATATAGCCGGAGAAGAATCTCCTGAACAAATAAAACTCCGCGCAGATCGTGTAAAAATCAATAATTCAAATATTGTTCTTGTTCAGGAAATAGAGATTAATAAAATTCTTGAAATATGCAAACAGCATAAACCTGATTATCTGATAATAGATTCTATACAGACAGTATATAATTCAGCAATTAATTCTGCGCCCGGCAGTATAATACAGGTGCGCGAATCAACTCTGAAAATAATGGAATATTCAAAAAAAAATAATATAATATCTTTTATAATCGGGCATATAACCAAAACAGGAGATTTCGCAGGACCAAGAGTTCTTGAACATATGGTGGATACAGTACTATATTTTGAAGGAGACAAATCAACTGATTTCAGAATTTTGCGGAGTGTGAAAAACAGATTTGGTTCTACGAATGAAATAGCGGTATTTGAAATGACGGAGAATGGATTATCAGGAATATCCAATTATGCAAATTTATTTTTTTTCAACAGAAAAGAAAAGGTTCCAGGGGTTGCGAACAGCGTGATAATAGAAGGAAGCAGACCTATACTTATAGAAATACAGGCATTGGTAACTTCTGCGATATATGGTAATTCCAGAAGAATAACACGGGGATTTAACAGCAGCAGATTATCTGTTATAATAGCTATAATTGAAAAACATTGCGGAATGTCACTTATTGATAAAGATGTTTTTGTAAATATTACAGGAGGACTTGAAGTAGAAGAACCTGCGGTAGATTTATCAGTAGCAGTTGCGATTATATCATCGGTTAAAAATAGACCTCTTGATTTTAAAAGCGCTTTTATAGGAGAATTAGGGCTTACAGGTGAAGTCAGGTCAGTGTCGCGTGTATCAGAGAGGTTTAAAGAATGTAAAAAAAACGGGATTTATAACTGCATTTTATCAGAAGAAAATTGTACTGAAAATAATAACAGTTCTGAAGAAAATGTTAAAACATTCCCCATATCAAATATTAAAGAAATTTTAAAATATTTTTAATTTAATAAGAAATGACTGATAAAACATTAAATTTATTAATTGTTGAAGACGATAAAAATATATTAAATATAATAGAAACAGTTTTAAAAAAGTATTACAATGTATTTTCGGCATATTGCCTTAAAGACGCGCGTAGAATAATTAATGATAATTATCTTGATATAATTATTCTTGACGTTAACCTGCCTGATGGAAATGGCATATCATTTATTGACGAAGCCAAGAAAATATTCGACGATTTAATAATAATAATGGCAACTGCCAACAATAATATCCGCGATGCTATAGAAGCTATGAAAAAAGGTGCTGATGATTACCTTGTAAAACCGTATAACCTTGACGAATTGAAAATAATTCTTGAAAAATGTATAGAAACAAAAAACTTAAAAAAACGTGTGGAAATTCTTGAATCGGAAATTGATTATCTGTCGCCTTACAGACAGATAATAGGTTCGAGTTCAGGATTAAAAAAAGTGTTCGAGAAAATCAAATTGATTTACGATAAAGATGTAACAGTAATTATACGTGGCAGCAGCGGAACAGGAAAAGAATTGATAGCAAGGGATATACATTTGAATTCAAACAGGAGAAAAAAACCGTTTGTAGCAGTAAACTGCGCTGCAATACCTGAAACATTAATTGAAAACGAATTGTTTGGTCATTTGAGAGGATCCTATACCGGGGCATATGGATTTCAGCGCGGTAAATTTGAAATAGCTGCTGACGGAATTATTTTTCTTGATGAAATAGGTTCATTATCATTAAATTCGCAAGTAAAGATTCTTAGAGTTATTCAGGAAAAAAAGTTTATGAGGCTTGGAGACAATAAAGAAATAGAAACAGAATCAAGAATTATAGCTGCGACTTCAGTTAATCTTGAAAATGCGGTAAAACGCGGGTTATTCAGAGAAGATTTATATTACAGATTGAATGTTTTTCCTGTGTTTTTACCTGATTTGAAAGAACGTAAAGAAGATATTCCGGAATTGATAAAATATTTTGTTAAACAATTTAATAAAAAATATGATTTGAATATTGAATCAATGGATCAAAGATTGGTTGATGTTATGATTGAGTGTGATTGGAAAGGAAATGTAAGAGAACTTGAAAATACTGTTGAACAGATGTGTTTGCTGAGCGAATCAACTGTTATAACAGAGGAAATATTGTTGAAAAGCAGACAGTTTGAACAATTGATTTATAAAGAGCAGGAAAACAATAACGCTGATGCAATATTGATTTCAGGAGATTTGGATATTGACGGATATTGGAAAAAAATTATAGAATATCATTTAAAGAAAAATAATAATAATATTACAAAAACTGCTGAAAAATTGGGGATAACAAGGAAAACTTTAGGGCAAAAAATTAAGGCGTATAAGATAAGTATAAAATTTGAGTGAGTTTTATATTGATGATTAATCCGATAATTTAATTTGTTGTTTTTATTTTAAAAATAAATTTTTGGAACTGTTATACTTTTTATTTATCTAATTAAAATATTATTTAATAAATTCGGAGATAGTAATTGTTATGAAAAAAAAAGTTGTGGCTGTAATATTTATTTGCATTTTATTTTATGCTGGATATAAAGCTTATGTAAAACAAAGAAATAAAGAAAAGGCAAATAATTCAAGTCAGAATTCAGGGCAATCCGGTAAATCCAGGGAAAAAGCTGTTCCTGTAACTGCTGTTAAAATTGATGTGAAAGATATTGAACAAAAATTAGTGGTAACAGGAGAACAGGAACCATTGAATAGAGCTGAAATTTCTTCAAAACTTACTGGTACAATAAAGAATATTTCCGGGGCAATAGGAAAATTTGTATCCAAAAATGATGTTCTGGTAAATCTTGATGATGATGAATACAGGGAATACCTGAAAAGCGCAGAGCTGTCATATTCAATTGTTAAAGCTGCTGTTGAAAAACAGAAAATTGAAACTGAAAATTTGAAAAATCAGTTTATTCGAACTAAAGAATTATTTAATCATAAATTAACTTCTATGGAATCTCTTGAATCGGCTGAAACGAAATACAAATCAGCGTCAGCGTCATTGGAATATAATAATGCTCAACTTGATCAGGAAAAAAATAAAATCGATCAGGCAAAATTAAAATTAAGTTATACGGTTATATCAGCTCCGTTTGACGGATTTATTGAATCAATAAAAAGTGAAGTTGGGACAATTGTATCTCCGGGAAAGACAATTTTGACTTTTGTAGATATTTCCAGAATAAAAATAGCTGTTAATATTATGGAGAAATATTACAATGAAATCAAAACAGGACAGACAGTATCTATTTCTGTTTCAAGCATAAATCAGAATTATAACGGTAAAATCACAAATATTTCTCCAACAGTAGACCCGTCAAGCAAAACGTTTAGAGTAGAAATCACTGTAGATAATTATGGATTTAAACTGCGTCCTGGAATGAGCGCGTCTGTAACAATATCTTTAAAAAGTTTTAAAAATGCATACTATACGCATTCTGCGGCAGTATATAAATTGGAGAATAAACAGGGAATGTATATTATAAACGATGATAATATTGCAGAATTTGTTGAAATAGAGATAATATCAGTTGAAAACGGGAATGTGGGTTTTATAACCAAGGAAAAATTGAATGAAAACAGCAGAGCAGTTGAACTTGGAGGACATTTGATAAAATCAGGTGATAAAGTTTCTGTTGATAAATAAATTCGATCCGAGCTGCGTAAGAAGATTGTATATGTTGAAATACACCTGACGCAGAACAGGAATAAAAAAATAACTTAGTAAAAATATTGGAATATAAAAATTATGAAGATAATAGAATTTTCTGTAAAACGTCCTGTAACAATAACAATGGCAACATTGATATTGATTCTGCTCGGAGTTATTTCTTATTTAAGAATACCTATTGATTTAATGCCTGATGTGTCATATCCGTCATTATCAGTTAGAACGACATATTCAAATGTTGCAGCTGAAGAAATTGAAAATACCATAACTAAACCTATAGAAGAAGCTCTTGCTGCTATAGCCGATGTAGAACATATTAGTTCAACTTCAAGCGAAGGCAGCAGCAGAGTTACGCTTAATTTCAGTTGGGGAAAAGATATGGAAAGCGCTGCCGCAGATGTGCGGGAACGAATTGATAGAGTTCGTTCACAGCTTCCGGACGATGCTGACGCGCCTGTATTGTTTAAATTTGATTTATCATCTTTTCCTGTGATGTTTCTCGGTGTAGAAAGCAATATGAATGTTAATGATTTGCAGGAATATCTTGAAAATAAAGTGCAATACAGGATTGAACGTATTCCGGGAGTTGCGTCTATAGACATACGCGGAGGTTATCAGAAAGAAATTCAGATTTTTCTTGATAAATCAAAGATCGAACAATTGAATATACCGTTATCTAAAATTGTTTCTGTATTGAAATTAAATAATGTTAATCAGCCTGCAGGTTCGATAAAAGAAGGAAGATATGACATAATTTTAAGATCTACAGGTCAATTTACCGGCGCTGAAGATATTAAAAACCGTGTAATAACCGTTATTAATGGTTTGCCTGTTTATGTGAAAGATATTGCAAATGTTGATTTTACAATAGAAAAAATGAGACAAATAACTTATGTGAACGGGAAACCTGGAGTAAGAGTATCTGTTTCAAAACAATCTGGCGCCAATACAGTGGAAGTTGCTGAAGCTGTTAATGAAGAAATAAAAAAAATAAATGAAGAAATGCCGTTTTTAAAAATCTTTCCTTTAATCGATACATCAAAATATATTAAGGATTCTATTAATTCTGTAAAAAGTTCTTCGATATACGGAGCGATACTTGCAATATTTGTTTTGCTTGTTTTTTTAAGAAATTTCAGATCAACAATAATAATTTCAATATCTATTCCTGTTTCCATCATATCGACTTTTATTCTTATTTATAACGGCGGATTTACTTTGAACATAATGAGTTTTGGAGGATTAGCTCTCGGAATCGGAATGCTGCTTGATAATTCTATAGTAGTTCTTGAAAATACTTTTCGCCATATAACAGAAGAAAAACTTGATAAAAAAACAGGAGCAATCGTCGGAGCTACTGAAGTTGGTTCTGCGATTTTATCATCAACATTGACTACAATAGTTGTTTTTCTTCCTATGATATTCATAACCGGCATGTCAGGAATTATGTTTAAGCAGATAGCTTATGTAGTGACTTTTTCATTGATATGTTCTTTAATTGTTGCTTTTACTATAGTTCCCATGCTGTCATCGAAATATCTTACTGTGTATGTTGAAGAAAACGGTTCTTCTCAAAAAAAATCATTGGCTGCAAGATTTTTTTGGTTTACAGAAAGGATATTCCACTATATAGATTACGAATATGGAAATCTCCTTAAATGGGCTTTAAACCATAAAAAATATGTAATAGTTTTTTGTTTTGCTATGCTTGTTTTTACATTGTTTTTAATTAAAGGGATAGGGACGGAATTTATGCCTTCTTCAGATGAAGGGGAACTGAGAATTTCTGTTGAAGCAAATGTAGGGACAAAGATAGAAGTTATGAAAGAAAGAATGGAATTGATAGATGAAATTGTGAAGAAAGAAATTAAAGAGCTTGATAATACCACTTCATCGATAGGAAGCGGAGGAGGTCCTGGAAGCAGTGAAAGCGGGCATTCTGGAAATATGAGAATCAAACTTGTGGATAAAAAATTCCGCAAACGCAGCAGTGAGCAAATTGCATTGGCTATAAACAAAAAACTTTCTAAAGTAGAAGGAGTTAAATGCAGAGTAAGAACAAGTTCAGGATTATGGATAATGAGGAGAATGTCTGGCGGAGATGATAAATTGTCAATAGAAATTAGAGGACATAATCTTGATACAGGAAAAGAATTAGCGGATAAAATGTCAAAACTTATGGAAAAAGTTGATGGTATTACTGACGTTAGAGTAAGCAGAGAGTCGGGAAGACCTGAAAAATTAATAGTTATAGATTATGAAAAAACTGCTAAACTCGGATTGAACCCGTCTGATATAAATGATTTTATTGATATTGGATTAGGCGGAAAAACAGCTACATATTTCAGAACTGAAGGTAAAGAATACAGAATTTTAGTTCAGTTTGCTGATGCAGAATATTTTACTGAAAAAGAAATTTTAAACACATTGATACCTTTGCCTGACGGAAATAAAACTCCTTTAGGAAATATTATAAAAATTGAAGAAAAAGAAAGTCCGTTATCCATAGAACGCATTGATCAGGAACGAGTAATAACAGTAAGTGCAAATTATCAGTTCAGAGATTTGGGAAGTATTGTGAAGGATGTTCAGAAAATAATTAATGGTATTCCGACTCCAAAAGATTTTAATATAGTGATTGGCGGTGAATATGAAGAACAGCAGAAAGCATTTAAAGAAATGCTGTTCGTATTTGCTTTAGCTTTAATACTTGTTTATATGGTAATGGCTGCTCAGTTTGAATCATTACTTGATCCGTTTATAGTTCTTTTTTCAGTGCCGTTATCAGTTATCGGAGTAATTTTAATGCTTGTGTTAACAGATACTTTATTTAATATACAAGGATTTATAGGCGCGATTATGCTTGCAGGCATAGTAGTTAATAATGCTATTATACTTGTTGATTATACAAATATTTTAATACGTGAACACAATATGAAATTGTATGATGCTGTAATTCTTGCAGGAAGAAGACGGCTTCGTCCTATACTTATGACTTCGTTAACTACAATATTAGGATTGCTGCCTCTTGCAGTAGGCATAGGAGAAGGAACTGAAATGCAGACTCCTCTTGCGCGTACTGTATGCGGCGGACTAATGTCATCAACCTTAATAACGCTTATATTGATACCTGTAATTTATGTTTTGTTCAACAAAAATATTAATAAGAAAAATTTGCCTGAAAAAATAAGTTGATATATTTTAGAAATTAAGTTATTCGTTTTTTTAAAGACAGGATTTTTTTGATTTTTTACAAGTTGTGATAGTTATTGCATTTTGAGGACATGTTTCAATACATGTTCCGCAAAGAAAACAATCCGGTTTTATTTTTTTTTCAGAAACAATGTATTTCATAACAGAAGAAGGGCAGGATTTAATGCATTTTCTGCATGATATGCATTTTTCTTTGTCAATTCTTATTTTGTAAATTGAAAATTGTTCAGCCAGCCAGCTTACAAACCCGAACGGACAAAAAAAGTGGCACCACGGCCTATAAGAAAATAATGATAAAATTAATATAAACACGATGATCAAAATTGAAAGGTTTGTAATTAGAATTGGATTGAATATTAAAAATGGGTTTGTAGAAGATATAACATCCAAATCTTTAAAAAATATCAAAAAAATGATTGAAATGAAAAATAGTATCCGGACAGAATTTGAAAAATTAAAAGATAGTTTTATTTGTTTGGAAACTATAGG
>JAGOBX010000103.1 GCA_017999075.1 Candidatus Babelota bacterium
TATAAAAGGTATTGTAGAACCTTCTTTAAGCAAACTTATAATATTCTCCACTGATTTTAAATTTATATCAATGTCTTTTGAAATAACACTGGCTATTGTTATCATATATTTTTCCCTTTATTTTTTATTATCAAATAAAATATGTGAAATTATGAAATATAAGTTTTTTCAGTATTTTATTATTTCCAAGCAGATTTTGTCATACTATTTTTTTGTATAAAGGTATGTTTAAAGTTATATGAACTCCTTTTACATTCTTTACTTTAAATCTTATATTTCCATTAACTTTTTCAAGCAAATTTTTAACGTTTTTAAAACCTCTTCCCCTCTTAGCTTTTACTTGAGCCGTATAATTAAGCATCACAAGTATATTAAAAAACAATTCATTTATATTAGAAATTTCCGAGTCGTCTATAATTCCTTTCTGTTTTGCGGTTTTGATCAAAGAATCATAATCAAAACCTTTCCCGTTATCAGAAATTTCTATACTTGTATAATTTCCGTTTTCAAAAAACTTAACCGTAATTTCAGATTTAACCGAATCAGAATCAGAAAAACCGTGTTCAATAGAATTTTTCAATAATTCAATTAAAATATTATATACGGTTTCAATATAAAACACATCCATTTTCACGTTATTTCCGATATAATTTATTTTAACAGTTTTATTCTGAGACATTGCAAACGTTCTGGTTTCATATTCCAAATCTTCAAGCATCTGTTTTATTTCAAGTTTTCTGAAAGAAAAATATTCTTTCTGCAAATTTACTAAATTCGATACAAACGCTTTCTCTATATTTTTAAAATTCTGGTACCATTCTTTTTTTAAATATCTGTCCGGTATATTATCTTTGATTTCTTTGGTCATTTGAGAAAAATTTGTATATATATCATAAATAGATTCTTTAAGATTTTGCAAATCTGAAGATGTTATTGGCACAATTTTTTCTTCTTCTTTTCCAGATTCATTTTTTTTCCTGGCAAGATATGCAAATTCCAATGTATTATCTGCAATTTTATTAAGTTCTTCAACTTCATTTTTAAATGAAGATGAAAGTGACCCGTTATTTTTAGACCAGTCCCCAATCTTTAAAAATATTTTTTCAGTTAATTTAACTATTTCCGGATTAATTTTTATTGTTTTCAGACTTAATGGTCTATAAAGTTTTACAATAAGCTCAGCCAGTTTTGTCAATTCTCCAAACTGATATATTTCCGAAGTATAAGCAAGATTATCTCCGAATTCAAGTATATCTTCAATGACATTAAAATGATCAAAATGATTATGCAATTCTTTTATGGCATCATTAAATGATTCAATATGATTTTTTATTCCTGAAATAAACAATCCTTTTATTTTTGCTATATCAGAATTATTTAATTGTACATCCGGTTTTGTCATTTTTGCAACTCAATATATAAATTTTCTAATAAATGGCAAAATAGCCATTTGTAAACAGTCCTTTACGGTACCTCTATATTGTCAAGCAGCTTTTTTATTACATCGTCAGGAGAAATATTTTCTGCTTCTGCTTCATATGTTAAAATAATTCTATGCCTCATAACATCTCCGCATAAAGATTTTACATCTTCAGGAATAACAAAATTTCTGTTTGACATATAAGCCATAGTTTTCGATAAAAAAGCTAACGATATACTTGCCCTTGGCGATACTCCGAATTCAATAATGCGTTTAAATTCTTTTAATCCGTAATTTTCAGGATTCCTTGTTGCATCAGCAATATTAACAATATATTCGTCTATTTTCGGATCCGTATAAACTTTTGAAATATTTTGTTTTATTTCATTTATTTTACCAATATCAAAAATTTTTGATATTGAAGCAGAGTCATCTCCCCTCATTATTCTTAAAATATGTTTTTCCTCATCTTTGTTAGGATAATTGATTTTCAGTTTCATTATAAATCTGTCTATCTGAGCTTCTGGGAGCGGATACGTCCCTTCCTGTTCAATAGGGTTTTGGGTAGCAAGCACTAAAAAAGGATCCGGCAAAGAATAAGTTTCTTTTCCAATTGTAACCTGTTTTTCCTGCATAGCTTCCAAAAGGGCAGACTGAACTTTTGCCGGAGCCCTATTAATTTCATCCGCAAGAATTATATTGGCAAAAATAGGTCCTTTATTAACAACAAATTCTGTATCCCTCTGATTATAAACAAGGGTTCCTATTAAATCTGCAGGCAGCAAATCAGGAGTAAACTGAATTCTCTGAAATTTCGCGCCTATACATTCTGATATGGTTTTTACTATAGCAGTTTTTGCAAGTCCAGGCACGCCTTCAATCAAAATATGACCGGAACTCAACATTCCTGCTATTATTCGCGATATAATATAATCCTGCCCTGCTATTTTTTTTTTAATTTCAGTATAAATTTCTGTAAAAAATGATTCAGGCTGTTCCATAATCAATAAGGAATCCGTTTAGACGGTTCAAATGTGCTTACAGCTTTTTTAGTCAAATAATTTTTATAACTTTTAATATTTCTATCCTGTAAATGATCGAACAGCATAGGGCTGTTTGAACCGTATGTTATTTTTTTTATCGGATCAGGATCCAATTCTGCAAATATAATTTCTTCTGCACCCCGTCCAAGAGCAAGTTTCTGAGCAATTGGAGACACAATCATACTATGTCCGAAATAATAACATTTCGACGCATCCTGTCCAACAGCGTTTACAGATACCATATATACATGATTATCATATGCTCTTGCCATATTGGTCATTTCCCAAATTTCATAACTTCTCAATAAAGCTGAAGGACGCGCTATTACGCTCGCTCCTTTTATTGCAAGTATCCTCGACAATTCAGGAAAATCTCCATCATAACAAATTATCATTCCAATTTTTCCAAATGCTGTATCAAAAACAGGTATATCGTATCCTTGAGTTGTCCATCCGCCTCCAGACAAACGTTCCAGAGGAAACGGATGAGTTTTGCTGTAAACTCCTATAACCCCTTCTTTCGGTCCTATAATAAAAGCGCTATTATATATAATATTTTTTTTAGGTCCCCTCTGATACGTCGGAACAACGCAATAAGATTTGGTCTTTGAAGACATTGTTACAAAATGAGAAAGTACATCATTTATATTTTTTGGAAGAAGACTATAAAATTGATCAACCGGCATTCCAGGATTAAATCCTGTAGTAATCGTTTCAGGAAACACTATTAAATCAGGTTTTACTTCTTTAACCGCTTTATTATACCATTCCATACATTTTTCAATATTTTTAGGTATATTATTAGGTTCAACAGAAATCTGAATACCAGCCGCAACTATTTTTTTCATAGTATCCAACCTCTCAAATTTGATTTTCTAAAATATAATTCGGGATTATACTTTATGGATTCGCCGCTACATTTCAAAAATACATTTCAAAACTACATTTCAAGAATTTTCAAAACATCTTCTTCCATTTTTTTTGTTTCAGCAGATAATTCTTCTTTAACTTTCAATGTCGATTTTTTTTCTTCAGATCCGAATTCTCCAAGAAACGACTCTTCATCACTTTTCAAAAGTTCGTCCAGTTCGTCCAGTTCTTCATTTATATCTTTATCATCTTCGCCTTCATTAAGCAACTCTGTTAAAATATCAGTAGTTATCGGTTCTTTACTTGATTTTCGTTTAGGCTGCAAAGGTTTTTCTTCAATTCTTACAGGTTTTTCTTCATCAACAAGTTCATCTATATCAGACTTATTCCCCTGAACAGCTTCTTGCGTTTTTTCAGAACCTATTTCAGTCCCTGTTTCAAAGTCTTTACCTAATTCTGCATTAGTTTCTTTAAGTAAATCGTCTAACCCTTTTAAATCCTCTTCAATTTCAGAATCAAGTCCAAGTTCTTTTTTCAATTCATTTAAATCCGAAAGTCCTTCTATCTGTTTATCAATATCAGAAAATTCATCCTGACTTAACACGGTTTTAGTTTCAGAAGAAACCGGCATATTTTCTACTTCTGATATTTCTTTTTCAATATCACTGATTATATCATCTCCTGTTTTATCTGATGAAATCAATGTGCTTTTATATTCTTTCACAAAATCTTCATCGTTTCCTATATTATTTTCAGGAGATATTTCTTTATCTGATTTTAGTTGTTCTTCCTCACCTGTTTTCAAATCTCCGAGAAGTTTTTCCACATCATCAATAACAGAATCAGCGCCAAAATCCTTATTTTCAATATCTTTATCAATTCCCAATCCTTCAATATTTGTTTCCGCCAGCAATTTATCTATATCTTCCATATCTTCTGATGGCAAAGAAGATTCCGCATTTTTTTCAAAATCAGTTTCCGGCATACTTCTGGAAATTTTTTCTAGTTCTGCAGCAGATTCATCTATAAGCGATTCTTTGGGTGCAAGCGGTTCTTGGCGTTCATCTGCCAAAGCTTCTTGCATTCCATCATATTTTTTTTCTTCAGGGGTTTCAATTTCATCTTCAAACTTTCCCATCAATTTATCTATTTCATCAGTTAATTCCGAATCAACTCCTGATTCTTCTTCTAAAGAAGTCTTTGATTTACTGTCATCAAAATCCTGCTGTGTTTCTATTTCTAATCCGGAATCAATTTCTTCATCGTCAGTTTTTTCTGAAATTATTACACCGTCTTCAGATTCATTTGAAAGTGGTTCGCTATACTTTTCATCAGTTGACTCAGTCTCAGTCGTTTCGCTTAAAAAATCTTTTTCATGTTCTTCTTCTCCAGAACCTAAAGATATGTTATCTCCTGAAATCGAGTCTTCGCTCTCAGTTGTAAAATCAATATCGCTGCCCGAAGATGCAAACTCTGTTGAATCTGAACCTTTTTCATCTACAAATGGAGAAGATTCTTCTTCAAAAGATTCTCCTGAAATTACGTTTGTATCATCACCGTCAGTCTTATCTTCGGTAAATTCAAATGATTGTCCCTCTTCTTCTCCGGACTCAAAACCAGTATCCTTCAAACTTTCAGACAATTCTTCATTATCGATTTCCTCATCATCCATTTTTTCAAACAAAAAAAGAATTAATCCGAAACAAAAAAGAACAGCCGCTGCTATAACCGCAATAATGTTTTTTACAAACAAAATTCCTATTGCCGCGACAATAAAAATTATTCCTATATTTATTTCAATAATTTTTTTCCTTGATTTTTCTTTCATAGAATAACCCTTAAAATTTATAAGAATCTTGTATTTATTTTATATTTTAAAAAATAAAATGTCAATATAAGTTTATTTGAAAAAATAAAATAATACAGCTCACATATTATTTATTTTCCAAAACATCATGTTTCTGGGTTTTTGCAATAACCGCTGTAAAACACAATACTGCAAACCTGCCTATAACAGAACATTTCAATATCCACAGCTTTTCCGGAAAATAATTAAAATACACCGGATTTTCCAAAAAATTAAAAATGCTGAGCATAAGTATTATTATTATTCCTTTATAATCAGGCAAACATAAAATTATCAAAGGAATAACAGTCAAAATGTACTGAGAACTCCAGCCTTTTGAAAAAGCAAAAAAAACCGATATTATAAATAACGCTGTTTTGACTACTTTTATTTTATTTATTTCCGAAGGTTTCCTCAATGCAGTAAATAAAATTATCAAACCTGCAGTTAAGGTAAAATAAATTGAATATTTGTCTTCAAAACCGATAATTAAAATCTTATAACTTTCAGAATCAAAATAATATTGAGGAAGAAGCGCTTTCCCTACAGAATAATAACCGTTCATAAGGGCTGGAATTGATTCCCATGGATGTCTCTTGATCAAAAAAGCAAAAAAACTTATTATAAATTTATAGTTGGCGTATAAAAATGGAGACAATATAATAAAAAAAATCAGTAGCGGTATCGCCACAGATAAAATTTTGGTTTTAATTTTCGGGCTGTACATGAAAAACACCGGTATAAGCAAAACTGGAAATATTTTTGACGATATTCCTATTCCTGCAATAATAAAACTGAAAGCATACTTTTCTTTTATGAATAAATATAACGAAGCCATCATAAAAAAAATATGTATATAATCAAAACTAAAATTCAATACAAAGATAGGATAAAACAAAATTCCGTAAATCA
Source organism: Candidatus Babelota bacterium (assembly GCA_017999075.1). Taxonomy (GTDB): domain Bacteria; phylum JAGOBX01; class JAGOBX01; order JAGOBX01; family JAGOBX01; genus JAGOBX01. The sequence continues at coordinate 6,092 of JAGOBX010000103.1, forward strand.
GTATAATTGTGAACGGCTTTATTCCATTATAAATTTCTCTGCCTGCCAAATACAGAACAGCAACAGTTCCTGCTTCAATTATCGACATAACAGTAAATAATAATATTGAAAAAATCTGAAAATTATTAAAAACAGCAGTAGAAAAATTTAAACTTATTTTATATATCCATAACATAATATACAAATTAAATGGAGGGTATTCGCGCCAGAAATGAATAAACGGCAATGCTCCCATATCCGATAGTTTTACGATAGAATAATAAACCGAATAATCGGTATAGTTTCCTGTTAATCCGCCGGGTTTAAACCACAGCAAACTCATCATTCTTGAAATAAAAATCAAAACAATGATAATTAATGCGGCTATACCTGGTTTACATCCTAATATTTTTATTTCTTCTTTGAGTTTTATATCGTTATTATTCAGCATATTTATATTTTCAACCCTAAAATTTCACATATATTGTTTCCAAAGGTATTACAGCTGTTTTCTTGAATTTATATTTAAAATACCTGAAAGCCGCAAAAAATAAAATTTTATATTTCAGGTGAAACACTGTATATCACGTTACCCGAAAACTTTTTCACAGGAAAAATCTTATTTTCGGATTCTAATTGTTTTATTAAATCTGTAATATTGTATGAAAACCGTTTCGCATATTTTTCAGAAAAAAATATATATGATATACGATTTTCTTTCATTTTCAAAATAAAATCTTCATGATTTTTAACATTATTTATATTAACCGGACTTAACGTTAAACTCGGAGAATATCCTAGTAAAAACTCTCGGTTAAAATAAAAAGTCTGCTGATGAACAATAAAAAATTTTTTGGAAGAATCTATATTTTCATTAGTCCATTTTACAGCCTGATAAAATTCACCGTCAGCATAAAATCTTTTTTCAAGATACTTATCTTCAGGTTCAATCCCTGTTATCACTTTATATCTGCTTATATGCTGGCCTGCAAGAAGCGGATAATTAATTAAAATTACAACAAAAAACAACAAAATATTGGCAATAGAAAATATTTTCCAGCAACTGCCCATTAAAAATAACCTGTAAAAAAAATATGTTCCTGCAACGCACAAAACAGGGTATGCCGGCAAAATATATCTTGATCTCGGCGCATTAAAATAAATAAGAATAATGAATAATACAGCATAAACAAAAATATAAACCAGTTTCCGCAATTCTGTTCTGTCAATAAAAAACGCCATTGCAAATATTGAGCAGTAAAAAATATAGAAAAGAGGCGATAACGAATATTTCCAGAAATCATAAGTTTGAAATTTTATAGAAACCTGGTATGGAAATTTGATAAAATTTATCAACGGATTACTTTTCATTTTAGTTTCTTTGAAATGCCTCACCATATTATTAGTATTAGTTTCAATTTCTCTTATTTGCGGAATATTATTAAACTGCGTCTGTTTTATCCCGAATATATTATTCAAAAATGGATAAACAGGATTTCCTATATATATATAATTTCTAAGATAAAACGGACAGCTCAAAATTATAAAAATAAACAGAAACGCTAATATGTTTTTCAAATATGAATAATGTCTTGTCATAATAAAATGAATAAAAATTATAATAATCATTATCGCCGAATTTATAATGCCGTGATATTTAATGTTGTTCGAGACTGCGCAAAACATCAAAGTAAAAAACAGCCAACAGCATTTTTTTTCAGTAAAATATTTATAAAAAGAATATATTGAAAGTATTGAATAAAAAATCAGAAAAAACTCGTTTTTAGTGTAACCTGCAAGCCTGTTTATTGCAGGAGCAGAACAAAAAAATAATACTGCAATTAAACAAAAAACCTCTGATTTAATAAAAACTTTTGAAAATCTGTATATCACAAGTAAAGTTAAAAAATAAAAATACCAGTGAAATAACTGGGAAAATACTGGATTTTCAAAATATAATCCATACATAAAAAACATTTCCGCAAATTGAGGGAAAAATGAATAAAACAAATAATCTACAGGTATTATCTGTTGTTCCGCCAGGTATATTTTGGGAAGAGGCAGATGATATGTAAGCCCGTCAAGACTTGCAACAGGAGCCAATGCTCCGGGTAAATGCAGCAGTAAATTTAAAATTATCAAACCTGTAAGTATTTTTAATACAATAATATTTTGTCTGCGGATTATGAATTGAATCAGCGAAGCTAAATTGTTTATGTTTAAGACAGTAAATAAAATTTGAAATGAAAACAATCCTATAAAAAATTGTTTTACCAGTAACCCTGAAAAGCCAAAGACTATTGTTATATAATAAATAATGGTAAATCCTATTGCCGAATGAAAAATATAATCGTCTATCAGCGATTCAAAAATAAATCTTTTAAATAAAATTTTTGAAATGGAAAAAAAAGAAATAGAAATAAATATTAAAAAAAATAATGAATATATCATTTGACAGTCAATCCGATTTTTGATAAAACCAGGTTAATGCTTGTTTTATTTTCATAAATAAAAGATTGAAAAAAAGTCGAATAAAATATTATTGAACTTGAAATTATTATTATTTCAAATATTATCAAAACTATTATCCTAAACTTTTTCATAAAATCATCCTGTTAAACCCAAAACTGCTCCTACTTTTTATGTGATTGAAAAATTGTCCACAACTAATGCTTTCGGTACTTTTACCAATTTTTCAATGTTCTAATAAAGTTTTCGAAATTAAACGATTACTGAAACCGTATACAAATCCGGGGTTCAGCAATCGTTTAATTTTTTTTAAACTTATTATATTACATTTTCCAATCAGGAACTATCTGCGTGCCTGTTTTCCCTCTGACTGCGTCAAACGCCTGGTCAAGAGAAGTGATTATTGACCTGTCTCCGCCGAATTCTATAAATCTTAACGCTGCTTTAACTTTAGGTCCCATGCTTCCTGATTTAAAATGACCTTCATCATATAATTTCTGCATTTCTGAAAAGCTCACTTTCTCAACGGCTTTCTGATCCGGTTTACCGAAATTTATCAAAGCATGAGGAACATCTGTAAGTATCAATAAAATATCGGCACCTACAACTTCTGCAAGTTTCTCGCCTGCGAGATCTTTATCAATAACAGCAGCTGTACCTCTCAAATGACCATCTTTATTATATACTACAGGTACTCCGCCGCCGCCTGAAGCAATTACTACTATTCCGGAATCAAGCATTCTCCTGATAGCTATATATTCCATATTTTTAATAGGATCTGGTGAAGCTACCACGCGTCTGAATCTGCGTTCAACATTTGCGGGTTTAACTTCCTTTATAATCCAGTCAGGACGTTCTTTCAATAATTTTTCTGTTTCTTCTTTTGTGTAAAATGACCCTACAGGTTTGGTTGGATCTTTGTAATCAGGGTCATCAGCGCTTACAAGAACCTGATTTACTATCGCTGCTTCAG
>JAGOBX010000104.1 GCA_017999075.1 Candidatus Babelota bacterium
TATTATTAAAAAAAATATTAAAATTGAAATGCTGCGGTTCATTATTAAGGTTTAAAACATAATTAGAGGTTATTTCAAAACAAGTGCAAATACAATAACAAAAAATAATAAACCGAGAAGTCCCATGGTCCTTGGATCAAACGAAGAAGCTGCTATTTTAGCTATTATCAAAAGTATTATTGTAAAAAAAACCGTTATCACCAAATCATCTTTTTTCATAAATCAAATTATATTAAAACAGTTTAAAAAATGCAATATTTTTTATAATCTGTTTATATTATAATTATTCTATAATGGGAATGTTTCCAAATGGCAGTTCTGCCATTCTGGCAGTTCTGCCATTTTTTACAAAATTTATATATTGATAAACAATAAGTTTATTTTGTGAAAAAATATATAAATATATTTTGGAAGCACTTCCATAATATCAGCAAAATCTAAATAAAAATCAATTACTGCAGCAGTCGTCCATATAAACAATTTTGCCATTTTCAAAATAATACCTTGGTATACGGGAAGGAATGCGTGATAAAATTTCAGCAGCTGAAGTTCCGGCAATAACTCCAAGTTCTTCTGATCTTATATGCTCATTCCCGTCTATACCTATAAGAACAGCTTCTTCTCCTTCACAAGCTTCAGGTACATTAGTAAGATCAACCATTATCTGATCAAGAGACATCCCCACTACTTTACAACGTTTGCCGCGAATAAGCACATCGGATTTCAAACGAAGCGAATACGGATAACTATCTCCTGCGCCAACAGAAAGAACTCCTATACGCTGTCCTTCGGATGTACTGTAAAGCAGTTTATATCCTATATTCCATCCTTCAGGAAACGTACGTACCTGAATAATAGGAGCAATCCATTTTAAAACAGGTTTAATTCCCCACGGCCATTCCTGAGAATAACTTAATCCGTAAAGAAGACTGCTGACTCTGACCATATCCATTCTTGAATCAGGAATACAGATTGTACCTGCTGTAGCAGCAATATGACAAATTATATCCGGAAAAATTTTTTTAGCAAAATCAGATGTTTTTTTAAAAAGAGCTAATTGTCTAAGAGTAAATTCATGTTTTTGATAAGAAACAGCAAAATGAGAAAAAATACTTTTAATTCTGATGTTTTTTAATTTCCGGACATTTTCAAAAACCAATAAAACTTCTTCAGGAAAAAAACCTAAACGGCCAAGACCCGTATCTATTTTTAAATGAACATCGACATTTTGGTTTAAACCATCAGATATTTCGGCAAGAATTTCTAATGTCCTCAAGCTATTAATGGTAATCTGAAAATTGTTTTTAACTGCTATTTTCAGTTCTGTATCTGTCAATGCCCTGAGTATTAATATTTCCATTCCGGCAGAACAGTATTTTTTCAGCATAAATGCTTCATTAAGCGTAGCGCATGCGAACAATTCACATCCTTCATTGTATAATTTTTGAGCTATACGCGTCAATCCATGACCGTACCCATTGTCTTTAACAACTGCCATAACCCTGGCCGGAGCAACGGCATTTTTCAACCGATGATAATTTTTACCGAGCTCATCAAGATTAATCTCAAGGCGTGTAACTTGATCTGTAACGGCATATTCATTACTCATTTCTAAAAAACTCCGTTATTATTTAATTTTACCAAAAATTAATAATTTTATTTTTTTATTAAAACTATCATAGGTATTTTTTTGATTTAATAAATATTTAATATAAAATTATATTTCAGAACATAAATTTATCAAGAAATTTCTTATATGATTTGCCTTGTTTTTTATACAAAATTGTTCTATTATTCTCATAAAAGAACATTTCATTTTATAGTTTATATAATTTCCGGAGATGATGTGAATGACAAACCATATATTTAATCCTAAATTTGAATCTATGAATAAAAAAGAACTTCAAATATTACAATTTGAACGTTTGCAATCCACATTAAACCGGGTTTATAATAATGTTGAATTTTATAAAAAAAAATTTAATGAAATAAATTTTATGCCGGAAGATTTAAAATCACTCAATGATTTAAGAAAACTTCCATTCACTTCAAAAAATGATTTAAAAGATTCATATCCTTATCAAATGTTTGCGGTCCCTTTACGCGATATAATTCAAATTCATTCTTCAACCGGCACTACAGGAAAACCTATAATTGTGGGTTATACAAAAAATGATATCAAACATTGGGCAGAATTAAACGCAAGGACTCTTGCATCCGCAGGAGTAACAAACGATGATCTTGTTCAGATATCTTTTCATTACGGATTAACAACAGGTGGATTCGGACTTCATCTTGGAGCAGAAAAAATCGGAGCTTCAATAGTCCCTGCTTCAACGGGACAAACAAAAAAACAAATAGATATAATGCTTGATTATAAAACCACAATATTGCTATGTACGCCTTCCTACGGTTTATATATTGCTGAAAACCTCGAAAAAATGAAAATAAAAAAAGAAGACTTGTATTTACGTGTTGGGATTTTCGGTTCTGAACCATGGTCTGAACGCATGCGTGAATCAATCGAAACAGGATTAAATATACAGGCATTCGACAATTACGGACTTACAGAAATTATGGGCCCTGGAGTTTCATACGAATGTCCATTTAAAAACGGCCTTCATATAAATGAGGATCATTTTATAGCTGAACTGATAAATCCAAATACTCTGGAACCGGTTTCAAAAGGGCAGGCAGGAGAACTCGTATTCACTACAATAGCCAAAGAAGGGTTTCCCCTAATAAGATATAGAACAGGCGATATAGCGTTTTTAATAGAAGATAAATGCGAATGCGGAAGAACCTTCACAAAAATGAGCCGAGTATTCGGAAGATCAGACGATATGTTTATCGTCAAAGGAGTTAAAATCTTTCCATCGCAAATAGAAAAAATTTTATCACAAGAAAACGAGCTTCTTCCCCATTATCAAATTTTAATCAAGCGTGAACACAGGTCTCTTGACGAAATCGAAGTTAGAGTAGAAGTTAATGAAGAAATATTCAACGACGATATAACTGCTTTAAATATTTTAAAAGAAAATATCGAACATAAGATTCACAGCGAAATAGGAGTTGTTTGTAAAGTAACGTTAGTTGAAGAAAAATCTCTTCGGAGAACCGGAGGTAAAACCAAACGGGTTATTGATACCAGGGAATATTGATAATTTCAGAGGAATATCATTATGAATAATTTCATTATAGGCAATGCTGTAGTGGTAACTGTCAATAAGAATATGGAAATAATTTCAAACGGGGCAGTTGCGGTATCGGGAAATATTATAAAAGACATAGGAACAACTGTAAATATAAAAAAAAAATATCCTTCTTATAAATTTATCGATACAAAAAATTCGCTGGTAATGCCCGGATTGATAAATACACACACTCATCTTCCCATGAGTATGGTCAGAGGCCTTGCCGAAGATATAGAGCTTCAGGAATGGTTGCTTAAAACGTATGAATTCAAAATGAAATTTCTTCCCGCAGACGCAATTCACACTGGTGTAAAATTATCTTTGATGGAACTGATTAAAAACGGAACTACTACTATTTGCGATATGAGTTTTCATCAGCATATTATTTCTGAAATCGTAAAAAGTTTTGGGATCCGCGCAGTATTATGCGACACAATGATGGCAAAATACTATAAACGCGAAATATTCAATGATATAGAAAAATTTCTTAACACCGATTATAAAACCGATTTAATTATTAAAGGATTGGCTCTTCACGCTCCTTATACATGCGACATCGAACAATTTGAATGGCTAAAAAAAATGCTTGTCAAATATCCGGGTTTATTATACTCAATACATCTGTGTGAAACTAAAAATGAAACTTTTCTGGTTAAAAAAAAATTAGGGGAAACGCCGGTAAATTTATTAAGAAAGAGGGGATTGTTAACTGATAATTTACTTGCCGTTCATTGCGTATGGTTAACAGATAAAGAAATCGAATTATTTAAAAAGTTCAATGTTAAAGTTTCTTATAACCCTGAAAGTAATATGAAACTCGGTTCAGGAACTGCTCCAATAGTAAAAATGCTAAAAAAAAATATTATAGTAGGAATAGGCACTGACGGAGCTGCAAGCAACAATGATCTTGATTTATTTTCCGAAATAGATTCAGGGGCAAAACTTCAAAAAGCAGGAAATATAAACCCTACTTCTCCTACAGCAACTGACATGGTAAGGATGGCCACAATTAATGGTGCAAAATGTCTCGGTATTGAAAAAATCACAGGTTCTCTTGAACCAGGGAAAAAAGCAGATATAATTATTCTTGAACTACAGCAGATTAGACTTAAACCTGTTTATGATATTAATTCACAAATTGTTTTCTCTGTAAACGGAAGAGATGTGACCGACGTAATTATAAACGGCAAATTCATTGTTAGAAACCGTAAATTCACTATTTGTGATGAAAAAATTTTTTTAGATTACGTTAATAACCTAAATAAAAAAATAAATCAAAAAATAAAATATTTAACAAAAAGCAATAAATAAAATGCGTCAAAAACAATTTTTTAAAAACCTTTTAATAACTAATGAAGAAATATTGATGGAAAAAGTTCTTAAATACGCGATTCTCCACAACTATACAAAATACACTTCAACTTTAAAAGAAGCGTGGCGAATTTCTATTCAAGGAATAACTCAATCTATAGAAAAAGCTTTAGAAATTATGTTTGATGATTTTGAATTCAATCCTGATATGAAATTTGACAATGACTGTGTCTGCGAATTCGGAACAATTGAAGCTAAACGCCATCGTACCCGAGGAATTACTATTGAAATGTTTTTAGGATTATTCAAATATTACAGGCAGGCGTATCTCGATTTGATAGAAGAACAGCCCGAATTAACTTTTGAAAACAAAAATTTCTATTTACTATTCATTAACAGAATTTTTGACAGAATAGAACTTTCATTCTGCAAAGAATGGTCCGGTCATTCAGACAAAGATTTATTGTTTGAATTGCAGAATAAAAACAGGATTATGACTAACGAAAAAAATAAATATCTTACAATATTCGAGAGCCTGCTTGATCCTGTCTTTTTTATAGACAACGATGGATTCATTATAAATATGAATTACAAAGCCGCGCTATTTTTTTTCAATATTAAACTTCAGGGAGGAATTTATTATTCGGAAAATAATCAAAAATTACGTTTGGATTGGCTGGAGAAAGAAACACTTTTTTTCTTAAACGATCCTGAAAAATATAATTATAACTTTGTAAAAGAATATATTGCCAATAATGAATCTCATTATTTTGATGTCCGTATGTCTAAAATGCTTGACGTCAGCCTAAAATTCAATGGAATCACTTTAATTGCAAAAAATATTACCATTCAAAAAAATTATGAAAAAGACCTGTATGACGCGAGATTAAAAGCAGATTCTGCAAACAAATTAAAAAGTGATTTTTTAGCCAATATGTCCCATGAAATAAGAACACCTATGAATGCCATTATAGGTTTTACGGATCTGATGATTGAAGATAAAACAATAACAAAAGAACAAAGAGATAATCTTACAATAATAAAAGAAAGCGGAAATTACCTTTTAAACCTTATTAATGATATTCTTGATTTTTCAAAAATCGAATCTGATAAAATAGAAATAGTAGAAAACAAATTTTGTCTTAACAAATTTTTAAATCATCTGTATTCGCTTTTTTTAATTAAATCACGTGAAAAAAGCATTTTTTTCAATAAAATTCTCCATCAAAATACTGCAGTAATTGTCAAAGGAGACGATTTCAGAATTAACCAGATTTTAACAAATATTTTGGGAAACGCATTTAAATTCACTGAAAAGGGTGAAATTATATTTTCCTGTAAATATGAAAATAATAAAGCGGTTATTACTATATCTGATACTGGCATAGGTATTCCTCAAGAAAAATTCAATGATATTTTTGATTCATTTAAACAGGCTGATTCAAGCATCAGCAGAAAATATGGAGGAACAGGATTAGGCTTATCTATTTCAAAAAGACTTATTGATCTTATGAATGGAGAGATCATGGTTTCAAGCGAACTTAATAAAGGAACAGAGTTCACTATAATTCTTCCGCTTATTGAAGCGAAGGATAATATTCTTGATTATTGTAATGAAGCCTGTTTTGATTACGATTGCAAAACCCGGGAAATAATAATAACTGAAGATTCCGGAGAAAAAATGATCGGCCAGTGGATAGATAATCTGAAAAAAGAATATGGAAAACACGATATATTTGATAAAATAAAAAAAATCATGTTCGAATCAATAACCCAGTTGCCTCATAAAATATCGGAACTTAAGTCTGCTATTATAAACAAAGAAACTGCAGCAATAAAATTCATATCTCATGATATCAAAGGAACTTACTCCAATTTTTTAATAGAACCGATTAAAAATTATGCTATGCAGATAGAAATTGAGATAAAAAAAGACGATCCGGATTTCAATAAAATAGATTCTATTTTTAAGGAGTTAAATAATTTAGTTAATAAAATTCCAAAAAAATATTTTAAATCTGAACAAATAAACAGTGATAATTTCAACCAAATCAATAAAAATTATAAAAAAAAACCTATTCTTGTAGTTGAAGACAATATTATGAACCAAAAATTAATGTGTGCCATTCTAAAAAATTCAGATATAGATTTTGATATTGCAGATAACGGAAAAAAAGCACTTGATTTAATGAAAACAAAAAAATATAAACTTATTTTTATGGATATTCAAATGCCGGAAATGGATGGCATTACAGCTTTAAAAGAAATACGTAATAATCCGGATTCATATAATATCCCTGTTATTGCTTTAACTGCAAGAGCTTTAAAAGAAGATAAAGAAAAATTTATTTCTATGGGGTTTGACGGATATATGGCTAAACCAATTGTTAAAGAGCAATTAAATGATTATATAATAAAATATTTAAAAAAATAATATTATTTTTACTAAGACAAATAGTAATAATATTTTAACTGATTTTATTTCACTGGAGGAAAATATTATGGACACTAAAATAAAATATTTAAAATGCTTTGTTTGCGGCCACGAAATGATTCCCAAAAAAAAAGTTTATATTTGCGAAAAATGCGGAGGAAACCTTGAAGTTATATTAAACTACAAGGAAATCAAAAAAAACTTTAAAAAATCCGATTTGCTTAAAAATAAAAAATTCGATATTTGGAGATACGAACCTCTTCTGCCTGTTAATAATTTAAACCTTATTCCTCCTGTTCAAATAGGAGGAACACCGCTCTACGACAGCATTAAACTTGCCAAAGATATAGGCGTAAAAAAACTATTTTTAAAAGATGACGGAAAAAATCCAAGCGCATCTTTTAAAGACAGAGCCGGTGCAATAGCTCTTCTGAACGCCCTGGAAAATAATGAAAAAGTTATATGCGGGGCATCTACCGGAAATGCAGCTTCTTCAATGGCATGCCTTACAGCAACAACATCTATAAAAACTATAATTTTTGTTCCTCAAACAGCTCCAAAAGCAAAGATAGCGCAATTATTAGTATTCGGCGCAAAAGTAATAATGGTGAAAGGGACTTATGATGACGCGTTCGACTTATGCATAAAAGCATCAAATGAATTCGGATGGTATAACAGAAATACAGGTTATAATCCATACACGCGAGAAGGTAAAAAAACCTGTTCATTTGAAATAGCAGAACAATTAAATTGGAATGTTCCTGATAAAATATTTGTTCCTGTAGGAGACGGAAATATAATAAGCGGAGTATGGAAAGGATGGAAAGATTTATATTCAATTGGTTTCATAAAAAAACTGCCTCAGATTATTGGATGTCAGGCTCAATTCAGCAATTCTGTTCAGAAAGCTGTGGACGGCGACGGTAAAATAAGACCAGTCAGCGGAAAAACTGTGGCAGACAGCATTTCAGTATCTATTCCGCGCGATGGTCTCGGCGCTGTAAAAGCTATAAAAGAATCCGGCGGGTTTGCAATCACTGTTACTGATAAAGAAATTTTAGATGCCATTAAAACAGTAGCCCGCGGAGCAAGTATTTTTGGAGAACCTGCAGGAGTAACTTCTATAGCCTGCCTAAAAAAATCTGTAAGACTAAAAAAAATAAATAAAAATGATGTGGTTGCAGCTTTAATAACAGGAAACGGATTAAAGGATGTTGAAAGCGCTATGAAATGCGTTGGTCAGCCATTTTTAATTAATCCTGATCTAAAATCATTAAAATCTGTTTTATCGTCGAAATCATTCAATTAAAAAAATAAATAAGGAGGAAAAATAAATGATAAAATACTCTAAAAAATTATTTTTATTTCTAATCCTTTTTTTTTATATTTATATATTACTCGGTAATTATGCGATTTTCGCTTATTCTAAATCTTCAATTGAAGATTTATCAATAGAAGAATTAATGAATGTTTCAATAAGTTCTAATATTGTCAGAGCGGATAAAATATTGCCTGCTTCTGTAACATTATTAACCGGCGAGCAGCTAATAATGTCAGGTGCCAGAACTCTAAATGAAGCATTATCCCTTCTTGTTCCAGGCTACTGTATGATTGAAGATCAGGACGATGTAATATCAGGTTTCAGAGGATTGGCTCCAGATAATAACGCTAAAGTTATGCTGCTCATAAATGGCCAGAATATGAACACCGAATTTTTTTGGGGACCTCCAGACTGCATATTAAACAGTATTGATTTCGATTGGATTGAAAATATAGAAATAATACGAGGTCCTGGTTCTGTTACATTAGGGCAAGGGGCTTTACTCGGAGCAATAAACATAATTACAAAAAAAAACAATGATAATGAATCTTCAGGTTCTGCTTCGTTACGCGCGGGTTCAAACAATTATTATGGTATAAATCTGGAATATACTGGTTCCAAATATTATGTTTATATTGCAAAAACAAAATTTTCAGGTTTTAAGATGGAAAACAGCGGATGGGGAAGCAGAAATTTTGAAGGAGCTGCTCAAGGATTATTGTATAATGCAGGACATAAAGTGAAACGTTCTGACAATCATACTATATTCAGCAGAATAGCTTCAAAAAATTTTTCAATTGACATAATTGATATAGAACAAACCCGGGATTTATACAATTTTTACAGGGACCGTGATATTTTTGATGAACGCCTGCAAAGCATAACCGCTAATTTTAAAACAGAATTTTCTTCAAAACTTAAATTAACAACAACTGCTTCTTTTACGCGCGATGATTTTTTTTTAAATTCCGTTAACGGCATAAAAACCGGAGGAACCAGAGAAGAACGTTTCGGTATTAAATCTTTACTAAATGCTAATGAAATACCGTCAGGCAATGATTTAGCTATAGGTGTTGAAGCCCGCTTATATTCTATGGGCAAAAACAATTCAGAAGAAGCAAATTATATAATTAACCGTATTGATACAGAAACATTGAGCGAATTGCAAACCGCTAACAATACACGAACATTCGCATGCAAAGATTCAATCCGGGTTTTCAGTTTTTTCGCGGAAAATTTTTAT
>JAGOBX010000105.1 GCA_017999075.1 Candidatus Babelota bacterium
CAGTCAGGACGTTCTTTCAATAATTTTTCTGTTTCTTCTTTTGTGTAAAATGACCCTACAGGTTTGGTTGGATCTTTGTAATCAGGGTCATCAGCGCTTACAAGAACCTGATTTACTATCGCTGCTACAGGCAGCGGCATTTTTTCTTCCCAAAGCAAATTTGTCAATACCTGTTCAAACATATAACCTATTAATCCTTGAGTCATAGCTCCGGCCATTTCAAGCGGAAGAGCAGGGGTTTCTTTACAAGCTTCAAACTGAAGCAGCAGGTTACCAACCTGCGGACCATTACCATGAGTTATAACAAGCCTATGCCCGGCTTTCAACAAACTTACAAGTTGTTTGCATGTTATATACACATTTCTGAACTGTTCTTCAGCAGTTCCTTTTTCATCTGCCTGTTTAATGGCATTTCCGCCTAACGCAACTAATATTGTTTTTCGCGCCATACTTGTTTATCCTCCTTAAAATTTTATTTTTTTATATTAATAATAACAAGTTTTAGCCAACTATCATATTGTCTATCAATCTGACTTTTCCTATTTTCGCAGCAATCAAAAGATAACATTTTTCATTTATTTCAACAGGTTCCTCAAAAGTTTTACAATTTCTGCAAGCTATGTAATCCAGTTTGATTTCTTTGAATTTTCGAATATGCTTTTCAAGTTTCAATATTACGCTTTTAACATTAACGTGCTTGCCGCAGCCGAATAATTGTTTTCCTGATTTTAAAGTTTTGTTCAATTCAATTGCAAGTTTATAATCTTCTTCGCTGAGTTTAACGTTTCTTGAACTTAACGCCAATCCATTTTTATCCCGAATAACAGGCATAATTTTTATTTTACAGAAAAAATTCAAATCTTCACGCATCTTTAATAATATCACAGCCTGCTGAGCATCTTTTTGTCCAAGATACATTACATCCGGCATAACTATATTTATCAATTTAGCTACTACTGTTGTAACACCGCGGAAATGAGTCGGTCTGAACTCTCCTTCAAGAACTTTGGAAATTTTCTCTACTTCAACATAACTCAAATAATTAACCGGATACATTTCTTTCGAAGATGGATAAAATATATAGTCTGCCCCTGCTTCTTCGGCCAGTTTTTCATCACGCTTATAATCGCGCGGATATGAATCAAAATCTTCGTTAGGAGCAAATTGTGCAGGGTTAACGAATATTGACAGTATTGTAACGTCATTTTCACTTACTGATTTTTTCAGAAGAGAAATATGTCCATCGTGAAGATATCCCATTGTAGGAACAAATCCTATAGTTTTACCGCTTAATCTTAATTTTTTAGCAAGAATCTGCATCTGCTTGGCAGTTTTTATTGATTTCATCATTATTGTTTCCGCCTTTCCAAACAAGTTTATTCCGCAGAAATAAACTTGCTTATTTCTGGTTCGATTGCATTCGCATAACCAGCAATGTATCCGACCGATTCTATAACCTGTTCAAGCTGCGCGTATGCAGCATTAATTTTTATATAATAATTCACATAATTTTTATCATCAGTGTATATTGAAAACGATCCTAAATTTCCTTCATCATCATTACGTTGTAATAGATATTTTAATAAACCTGATGTAAAGGATTTATTGCTTGATGCTACTGTGGTTCCAATTGAAATTGTTTGCATTTCATCAGATTTAGTAAAAATAACCAAAACTGACCATGCTGCCGGCCAATCAGGAAGTTTTAAGGAAACATTCCACATTGTGTCCCCGGTAGAAGATAAAAAATTATATCCTGTTTCCTCATATTCTCTTAAATATTTATCAACCTGAGAATTTGTCAAAGCAAAACAGCTGGATGATAAAATCAACAAAATAAACATTACAAAAATTTTTTTTTTCATATAAACACCTTCCTAAAATTAATTAAATTTAATAATATATATTATATTAACCCAAAAAATGCAATAAAGTTTTCTGCTTTTCAGTAAAAATCCATATAATGAAAAGGTTTATGCATTATTGAATTCTAATATATTTTTATTATTTGCTCGCTGTTAATTTTTTCTTATCTTAATAATATATATTTGAAGATTATTTTCCGTTTGTTTTTTTATTTTTTGAAACCGATAATTTTAAAAAAACTAAAAAAAAACAAAATTATGCTTGAATTTTCCGGAATTAGTTTGTATAATTCATTATAATTAAAATTTGTTTTAATTAAATGTCAGTTTTCGGGAAACATTCCCTTTATAGCCAAAAACCATTCTGACATTTTTCATTTCACTTTTTCATAGTTTAAAATATGGAGTTTTATAAAATGAAATTAAATTTAAATACAAAATTAATCGGCAGTTTTTGTTTGATAGCATCAATAACTTTACTGGTCGGAATAATTTCTTATGCAAGCATTTCTACTATTGGAAAAAGCATAAATATTTTAGTTAATAAAAGTTTTCCGGGATTAGAAAATATTCTTGTTGTAACAAAAGAACTCGAAACTGTAAGAGTAGCTATGAGAACCCTGTTAAATCCTAATTTATCTTTAGAAGAAAGAGAACGTCAAATCTCAAACATTACTAAATCAAGAGAAACTTACAAAACAGCTTTTGAAAAATATGATAAAATTGAAAAAAATCCTGAAATGTCCAAAGTATGGAATGATGCAAAATCTATTATAAATGAATGGAGAGAGGCAAACAATAAAATTTTAGAATATAACAAACAGCTTATAGAACTTGACATTCTTAATCCTATGGGATTAAACAGAAACCTTGAAAAATTTACTAAGGACCATTACAAACTTTTTTCAGAAATTTTAAACTCAATACAGTCCCGGTCTGTTTTTGAAGGAGGCGAAGATCATACTTTATGCAATTTCGGAAAATGGATTGCCGTATACAAAACAAAAAATGAAACAATTAATAACAGTCTTAAAGAAATTGTTGATTATCATCATAAATTTCATTCAAGCGTAAAAAACATTAAAGATTGTATCAGGAAAGGTAATATGGACGCAGCTGTAAAAATCTTCAAATATGAAACTAAACCTGATGCAGAAAATGTTTTTAAACATTTTAACATTATCAATGAAGAATCTCAAAAAGCAGTAGAATTATTCAATCAAATGAGTTATCAAAGTATGGTTGTAACACGCGAATATCAGTTAAAAGCGTGGAATTTGATAAATACTTTAGTTAAATACGAAGAAAACTTTGCTGTAAACGAATCGAAATCTGCTGAAAGAATACAGACGCAAAGCAAGATGATTTCTTTTGCAATGATAACCGCCGCTGTAATTTTTTCATTATTTTTTGGATTTATCATTTCCAAATCAATAACAAAACCTATTTATAAAATAGTTGAAATAATGAATAAAGTGTCCGGCGGAGATTTTACAGTTAAATGCGGCATAAAAACAAACGATGAACTTGAAAAACTCGGGTCAAGTATTGATTCAACCATAACCGCATTAGCTGCTCTGATTTCAGAAATAAAATCTGCTTCAGATAAAATAAAAGATTCAAGCTGTATTCTTGAAGAGAAAGTGCAGCATATAGCTTCTTCTTCTCAGGAAACAGCGTCAAGCGTAGAAGAAACTTCATCTACAATAGAACAATTCAGTTCTAATTTGCAGAATGTTACTGAAAATGTAGAAATACAGGCATCCGCAGTAACTCAAACAGTTTCTTCAGCTGCCCAGATGTCAAGTTCTGTAAAAAATGTAAGTTCTTCTACCATAGAAGTTAACAATTCCGTAAATCAGACTTCAGCTGCTATTGAAGAAATGACTGCAAGCATTTCTGCTATAACAGATAATATAAACGTAGTTAACAGTAAGGCAAAAGAAAGCGGAGCAACTGCTAATGAAAGCAAGCAGTCTGTTTTCAGATCAAATGAAGGCATAGAAAAAATACGATCAAGTATGCTTGAACTGGTAGGCGTAATTGAAGGACTCGGAACAAGCGCTGAAAACATAGGAAACATTGTAGAAGTAATCAACGATATTTCAGAACAAACAAATTTGCTTGCTTTGAATGCTGCTATTGAAGCAGCCCGCGCAGGAGAACACGGAAAAGGATTTGCCGTAGTTGCTGATGAAGTCAGGAAACTTGCTGAACGCAGTTCCAGATCAACGAAAGAAATAGCAGCTATTATTCAGAATATTCAAACAGAAACCAAAAAATCTGTAATATCTACAAGAGACAGCTCAAAATTTGCCGAAGAAGGAGTTAAACTTTCAAAAGATGTTGAAAATTCACTTGAAAACATAGTAAAAAAAGTTCAGGAAATAATAAATTTAATTATTCAGGTTGCACAGTCTATGAATGAACAAAATACTACCAGCCATCAAATAATTAGACAAGTTGAAAATATCCAGTCTATAACTAACAAAGTTACACTGGCTGCCAATGAACAGGAAACCGGAATTAATGAAATTGTAAAAGAAATGGAAAATGTTGACAGGATAACATCACAAATCAAAACAGCAATGATTGAACAAAAAACCGGAGTTGAACAGATTAATCTCGCTATGTCTCAAATTAATCAAGCTGCTCAGGAAAACGCAAAAAACTCTGAAGAACTTCAGGTTGAAGCAGATAATTTAAAAAATATTTCCAATAATTTAAGCAAATCAATATCTTTTTTTAAAGTTTAACAAAAGACTGGCCTGTTTTAAAAACTGAACAGGCCTGTCTTTTTTTATTATTTACTCATAATTTAAAAAACATTGATTTTTAATAGTTATTATTTATAATAACTCATTAAATGAAAAAAAAATTTATTTTCGGTTTATTATTTGTATTGTTATCATTGATTCAATTAAAAAACGGCGAATGTATCCCATATAATATCCGTATAAACAATTCTATAAGAAATGTTATATCCGCAGTCAATCCTGTTATCACATGGAGTTCAGCAGACACATATTCGCATATAAATATCCAAATTTCAAATACTTCTGATTTTTCTTCAAATTATATTGATTCTTCAATCGCGTATTCATTAAATTTTATTGAAATAAAAACAGTTTTAAATGATACGTATTACGTGCGTATCAGGACTTCTCAAAACAGTTTAAATTATACTGACTGGTCTGATACAGACAATACTGATTATTTCATACTTAACTTAAAATTTACTGATTTAATTATAAATACCGATACTTTTACTCATAAAAGCAGAATAACATTAACCTGGTTGTTGGAAAAACCGGATTTACAGGTTTTTCAAACTAAATACGCAATTTATTCAAAAAAAAACTATTCTGCAGACTGGACAGACTCGACTGGTGAAATAGTTTCTATAGATTATGCCGGTTTAATAATTTTTCCTGACAGCGGAATATACAACATAAAATTAATATTAACCGATAATTTCGGCAATAAAACCGAATGTATCCCAAACTTAACGGTAATTTATGATACTGCTGATTTTACAATTCCTCAGCTTATTAATATTTCTTATACAACTCCATTATCTTATACAGACACCATATTTCAGATCACTTCCATGGTTTATGATTCATCCTTATTAAACAATGCAGAACTAATTCTGAGTTCAAACGAAAACGAACTTCATAAAACAAGCATTACTCCTTTAAATAATGCTTTCTTTTCTAAAACAATAACAGGTCTGAACTTATTGCCATATCAGTTTTTATATGTATCAATAAAATTTTCAGATGAATACGAAAATTCATTGCTTATATCCGACAGTATTCAAATCCACAATTTTATTTATGATTTCATCGGTCCTCAAATAACAACATATCCTGAAATAACAGATGCAATAATACAAAATCCAAATTATGAATTAACCGTTATTTCACAGGATAGCTCTGCAGTAAAATCAATGATTTTATGGATAAACGGGATTCAGACACTTGACACTTCATCTTCAGCTTGCATACTTAGTTTTACTGAATCAGATACAGGGATAATTAAAATAAAAGTACAATCATCAGATTATTACAATAATATTTCAGAAGCGGTATTTTATCTTAAAAAAAACACTTCCGCTAATGCAGATTCGGAAATTGTTCCATATCTTACGAATCATTCATGGTTAGAAGAACTTCAAAACAGAAATGGAATACTGTATTCAATTCCTTCTTCGATAAAGTTGTATTTTAATTCAAAAGTATCAACTGATTCTCCAGCTGTTTATTTATACGATGAAGACGGTTTCATAAAACTTAATCCTGTACAATTGTCAGATACCTCTCTGGAATGCGTCTTAACCGGAATTCCAATAACCTCATGCGAAAATTATTACATAAAAATTTCCGGAACAGATTATAACAATATTAATTTTAATAATGAAGACAATAAAATTTATTTCAAACTTATGGGTTCATCTTCTTTACCTGTAGTTATAAACAAATCTTCAGTTGTGATGGAAATACCTCCGAATACATTTTCAGAACCTTACTGGATAAACATTGAGAAACTCAACTATTCATCTTCTGATATTCAAACTGCATATCAATCTGACTCTTCAGTATCATATCTGAGAACCAGCAGCGAAAACATTTTAAAAATTGACGTTTATTCAAATCTATCAGTTAAATTGAATTCTCTAAATATGCCTGTAAAACTCGGGCTCAAATACTCTGATTCTGACAACAACGGAATTATCGACGGCTCGAACAATCTTAACGAACAAAAACTTTACATATCATATCTTGATCCGGTTTCAAACCGTTTTGTCAAACCTGAAAACATTCAATATATTGATTATGATTCAAATATCGCCTATATAACTTTATCTCATTTTTCTATATGGGCATTAAGTTATAATTCAGCCGGAAATTCTCTTGCAGAATCAGTTAAAATTTATCCGTCAGGCAGATATGCTGTTATATCAGAAATTCAATTTTTAACCATAATGCTTCATTCTTCAGGCGGAATTTACGATTTCAAAATTTTTTCAAAAAACGGTTCTAAAATAAAACAATGGTCGCAAAACTTGCCTGCAGGAAATTTAACCGATACAGTCAAATACGATTTAACTGATTTAAATGGAAAAAAAATTAGAACAGGAACATACTTTTTAATGGTAAAATCAAATTTGACAGGTGAAGAGATTATTAAACCGTTTATAGTGGTAGAATAATGATTTTAATTAAAAACAATATATTTTTGTATATCATCTTTTTTTTGGTTGTTCAACCTGCGGCTTTCGCAAAAGGCGTTGACAGTTCGCTAGGTCAGATGACAAGATCTTTCAGCGGTAACTTTTATAATGATTGTTTGAGGGCAGGAGTTGGAGGTCAGACTCCTGCTATACTGATGAATCCATCATTAAGTTATTCAGATAAATTTTCTTCTTCAATAGAACTATATAATCTGAACAAATATTCGAAAGTCGAAAACAATTCAAATTACAACAGCCTTAATTTTATTTTAAAAGAACGGGAATTGTATAAATTCAATGATATCCAATTCGGATTTCATTACTCAAACTTTTCAGTCAAAGATATTGAAGAATATGATTTAACTGGAACGTTCAGGGGCAAAACTTCAGATGAAGAATCATTGCTGTTAATAAATGCTAATGTTCCTTTTATAATAAAAAACGAAAAATTCAGAACAGGAATTAACTTTAAATACTATACTCATTCTATTGCTTCTTACAAGGCAGTTTCGTTCGGAGCTGATGCAGGAATATCATTTTCAAAAAATAATTTCAGTTCAGGATTATCTATCAAAAACATTTTTTCTACAAAACTTGATTATAAAAATTACGGCGGTAAGATTCCTGTTCAAATCTGCGCAGGAACCGGATACTTATTTCAAATATCAAAAAAATCTAATGTTTCAATTGCATTAGATTACATAGCAAAATCCGAAAATACAGATAACTGCTTGGCTTATGGCTTTGATTTCGGTTATCTTTTCACTGATAAATTTACGGCAAATTTTATTTATGGTTCCGACAATATTTATATATCTCATTCCATTGGCATCAAAATCAATTATGACAAAAAATTAAATTGCGGTTTTTCTTATTCTTTAAATAAAAACCCGGAACTCGGCGACAATACTGCGGTTTTCCTCGGATGGAATTTCGGAGTGCTTGAAATAGAACGGTTTGAAAAATACAGTAAAATGGAGAAGGAAGGCGATAATTTTTATAAATCAGGAGAATGGCTGAACGCTTTAAAATACTGGGAATCCGCATATAAATTATATCCTGCAAAACAAACACGTGCAAAAGTATCTTATGATTTATTAAAACAGCAGGTTGATTACAGAGAAAATTACAATTCAAATCTCTTTAGAACAAATACCGAAAATTTTCTCAAAGGAAAAGAGAATTTAAATGCTGGAAAATTATTTGAATCAATAGGATATTTTTCAGGAATTAAATATAATGATGATCCTAAAAATATGGAATTATTCGAAAAAGCCGGAGATTATATAAAAAAAATAAGTCTTATTATATTGGAATCCAAAAGCAAATCTGGAATTACTGATGATTCTACAGTTAAAACAACTCAGGATAAATCATATAATACAGTAACATATGATACTGAAAGTTTAAAACAATTTATATCAACTTTTATAGATATGGACAGACTTGAACTGGCAAACTCTTATTTTAAACTTTATTCAAAACACTTTTCAGATGCCGATTCATTGATTATACAAAATAAAATCTCATCCAAAAAAATTGAAATTGAAAATAAAGAACTTCTGAAATCAGAATTTTCCTCAATTTCAGAAAAAATAAAACAGGCTTTCTCTGAAAACAATTATATATCCGTAATAGAACTTTACATATCGGCAAAATCAAAATTTTCAAATTACAATTTTTTGAATTTTTCTAATTTAACCATATATTATGAACAATCAAAAATTAAATTGCAGGAAGCAGAATTAAGATCCAGTAAAACAGAACCTGTAAAAATCGATTATCAGCAGATTGAAAATTTTTATATAAATGCCGCAAAACATTATCTGAACTATCTCCAGACAAACAGCAAATCAGAATTGATTCAAAGTATAGGGTTTTACGAAAAAATCCTTGAGATTGATCCGCTCCACAAATGCAGGGCTGATTATGAAAAAGCAAAAGCTTTGATTAAATCTATGGAGTAATTTAATTAATGAAATTATCAATAAAATATAAGTTATCAGCTATAATACTTATATTTGTAATTATATCAGTTTTCATAACTTCATTTGTTGCTATTTACAGAAACCAGAAGTATTTTACGATTTTTTTTCAAAAAAAATCAAATGAAAAAAAAATAAGCTACAAAAACAAACGTGAAAAATTATTTTATTTGTATTCCGAACTTTCTTCAAAATATGAAAACCTTTACAAAACAAATATTTCAAATGATTTCGGCAGATTTTGTGAAAATATCAAATCAGACTTGATTATTGAATCTCTTCCTGCTCAAACAGAAACATTATCCGCCTTATCTTCAAAATATAAATCTAAAAATATTCTTCTAATTGAAAAAAATAATATTATTCAAATTGCAAACGATATTAATAT
>JAGOBX010000106.1 GCA_017999075.1 Candidatus Babelota bacterium
GAAGTGAAAGAAAAATGAATTTTTTAGTGTATCATAAAATATTAAAAAATTGCGCCATAAATAATGATGATGATTCAAAAAAAATTATGCTTAGATTAATAATACTTTTTATTTTGTTTGTATTTATAAGAACAGCTTTAGCCTGATTTTGTTTTAAAATTTAATTAGATTCTGAGATGTTAAAAATGTTAAAAAACAGCAGTTTAAGCAAAAGTTTTTTATATATAACACTTTTCATTACTATAAGAATATTTTTTTTATTATCTATGATATTTATAGTAATGAAAGAATCTGAAATAACAATATCCGGCTATTATATAACTCATTATAAAATATTTTTGTGTGCAGTTGGAATATATATAATTGATTATGTAGTATCTTTCGTGATAAATTTAAGAGAAAATTTATTTGGAAATAAAACTGACTTCAATATATTCGGTTTTTTATCTTTGATTTTGTTTATTACAATTTTTCTTTCATCAATATACAATACAACTCCTGAAGACTTAATAAAAACGTCTGCAATTATAATTTTATTTTTAATCATAAAGTATTCATCTAATCCCAAGATAAGATATAATTTATAATGTTATGTTCATCTGAACTTTTTAATCATAAAAGTTGTATCTCAGGGACAGTACATTCCATATTCAACACTTCTGTAAATCTTGCCTATAATTCTGACAAAATAATCACTTTACTTAATGAAAATAGATTTCTTTTGCCTTATGGGATTATTTTTTCAAGCAGAATTTTTGATCAATTAATAAAAAATATTGATATAGGAGAACAATTTAATTTAGATAGCGGTGTTTTGAATGTCGGACATAAATTTTCAGTTAAAATGAGTGAATTCAATGTTAACGTCCGAACGAATTCCAGGATATTTGATTTTATACTGATTAGAAAATCAATAGACGAATTATTTGTTAATTATTCAAACACTTATAAGAATTATTTTAAAATTGAATCAGTTCAGGAATTGTTTTCCGAAATGGAAAAATTGTTTTATAATGGTTCTTTGATTAAATATCTCATAGGCCGCGGACCAGGGTTAACTCCTTCAGGTGACGACATTATATGCGGATTCATTTATTATTTCAGAAACTGTATTGACAAAAATGAAAATATTGAAATAATTAGTTTTCTGAATGAAGATAAAATTATTCCACATTTGAATAAAACCTGTATATTTTCCGGAAATATGATAAAATATGCAATAGAAAATTGTTATAATGAATTTTTTGATAAAATTTCAATATATTCGGTTTCTTCGAATTATAATGAATTAAAAAAAATAATAGAAACCAAACACGGCTCTTATTCCGGGTTTGACTCTGTTGCAGGGTTATGTTTTGCTGAGTATTTAAACAGAAAAATTCGGAAAAATGAGATTAAATAAGTTTTATAAATTTATAAAAAATTCTGCATTGCTTTTTTAAATATTTGATTTTATAATAAAAATCGTAAATGTGTTTTTATAGGGATAAGAGCGTGTTTTTACGGCTCATATCAATTTTATAATAATTGTTGATTATATTATTATGATAATATTATCCTTTTTTTTAATTCCAGTCATAATTTTTTTAATTATAAAACTTGTGTTTTATTTTAGAAAAAAAAAATTATTAACTCAGTATTATAATAATGCAGTATTGTTTCTTGATTCTGAAAAGTTTGAAGAATTAATAGAATATTCTTATAAAATGCTTAAATTGTTTCCTGAAAATTTTCATATTCATTATTATCTTGCGACATCTTATGCATATTTGAATGACCCTGAAAATGCTGTTCCGCATATTGAAAAATCATTGGCTATTAATTCTAAATTCAGTGATGCGCATTATACATACGGATATATTTCAAATTTTTTGCTTGGTAAACCTGACCAGGCTGTTGAACATTTACAGATGGCAATATCATTGAACTCTTCAAATGAAAATTATTATAATACATTGTCTGCCGCGTATTCCGAACTTAACCGTTTTGACGATGCTGAAGCAGCGGTTGAAAATGCATTGAAGATTAACCCTGATTTTATTGACGGATTGAACAATAAAGGCGTTATTCAATTAAAAAAAGGAAAAATTTTTGATGCAATAAAAACTTTCAAACACGCTTGCGGAATTAATGGTTCCGATTCGGAATTACTTTGCAATCTCGGCAATGCTTATTCTATTGCTCAGGAATATGACGATGCAGTTAAATGTTTTAACAGCGCTTTGAAATATAAAGAGGATTCATATATTTATTACTGGCTTGGAAGCGCTGAATATCTATCGGGAAAAACTTCCGATGCAGTGAATCATTTCAATAAAAGCATAGAACTTGATCCTAATAATGCTCATTCGTATTATCTTCTGGCATTAATATATCAGAAAAATGGAGATACTGCATCAGCGAAATTACATTGGGATAAAGCTCTTGCTATTGATCCTGAAATAAAAAATAAAGTGATTATATGATTTTTCAAGGAGAGAATAAACAATGGAATTGATCGAATTTTTAAAATCTGTGGAATTGTTTAATTTTTGTCCTGAAGATTATTTGAATGTTATATCAAAAATAATTGTAATAAACGAATATAATGATTCTGATGTTATATTTGAAGAAGGCAGCAACTCGGACAATCTTTATATTGTAAAACAGGGTAAAATAAAAATTGTGAAAAAAATAGTTGATGCAGAGATTAAAGTTCTTGCAACTTTGAAATCAGGAGATTTTTTCGGCGAACTTTCTATTTTTGATAATGAACCAAGGTCAGCCTCAGCAATTGCGTTTGGTTCTGAAAAAATAATAATTTTATCAATTAAAAAGGAAGAACTTATAAATTTTAATTATAATTATCCGCATATAATGAATTTGATTTTGCAAAATATCATAATTACTTTAAGCGGCAGGATGCGTAAAATTAACGAACAATTACGGGATAAGGTTTTTTGGGGATTTACTTCAAAAAAATAAAATTATCGGGTTTAAAATATGAGTTACTGTTCCAAACACACTTCATCTACAAGCATTGGCAGATGCGGAGATTGCGGCAGAAATATTTGCGGGCAATGCCGCAGATATTATAATGGAACAATGTACTGCAAAGAGTGCAACGAGAGGATATGGTATAAAAATAACAAACAATTCAAAGATAAACTGAAATACGGGAAATATAAATATAGTTCCGCTCCTGAAAAATCTACATTATTATCAAATTTTTTACAGTTGTTAATTATAGGAATTTCCGGATTGATTATATACAAATTGGGATTAAAATACAATATTTTACCTGAAAATTTAGGCGGAACAATGAAAAATACTATTTCTAAAATTCAGAATTTTAATCCTAATGATATGTATAACGAAAAACTTACAAAAACGAAATTGAAAAGTTTTAAACGGATTTTTGAAATTTACCGGACTGATAATGGAAAATATCCGTCGGATTTTAATTCTTTTATTAATGAAATGTTTGAAGAAGACCAGCGCGAACTTAATAAAAAAGATGCGTGGGGAAATGATTTTGTTTATAAAGTGGATAATTCCAAAGATATATATACTGTAATTTCTAAAGGACCTGACAATAGACTTGACACTGAAGACGATATTCAAGTTTCCAATAAAAAGAAAAAATAATAAGCTGTGAACTTTTATCCGGTAATTTAATCTAAAATATAATCAGGACAGATTTGTGGTTAATGAAATTTCGCGGAATGAAAGGTTATTAATAGAAAAAGTTAAATCAGGCGATACAGAATCGTTTATGATTTTGATAGAACCATTCCGTGATAAACTGTTCAATTTTCTTGCTGCCAAACTTAAAGATGATGTGGTTTCTGAAGATATTTTACAGACTGCTTTATTGAAGGCGTTTGAAAATATAGAAAAATTTGAGTTTAAATCATTGTTTTATACTTGGCTTTTTTCTATAACTTTTAATGAATTAAGATATTACTGGCGGAAACAGAATAAAGTATGCGAAGATTCGATTGAACTTGAAATTTCGGGAAATTTAAAAATTTCCGATACATTATCTGACACCAAAACAAATATTCAGGAAGAATTAGAAATGCGTGAACTTCAAAATCATGTTTATGATTCTGTTTTAAAATTGCCTGATATGTACCGGGAGATAATTTTGTTGAGATATTATGATAAACTTTCATACGAAGAAATAGCGTCAACATTAAAACTTAATATTGGAACAATTAAATCGCGTCTTGCAAACAGCCGCGATAAACTTAAAGAGATTATTGACATTAATTTTTTGTGATAATTATGGAATGTAAGAATATAAAATTTAAAATTGTCGATTATATTGAAAATAATTTGACTCAAATCGAAAAAAAACAGGTTGAGAATCATTTGGAAAAATGTTTATCCTGTAGAAATTATTATGATTCTCAGAAAAAAATGGATAAATTGCTTCAGAAAGCATTTAATATTTCCGGAGATGCGGATTTGAAAATTTCTGATATTTCAAAATTTAATGAATTGTTAAAATTGCGTCTGGCTGAAAAAAATAATAAACCTGCTGCAAAAGAAAAATTCAATAAAAATATTTTTAACAGATTCAGAACAGTATTTAAATATGCGGCAATAATACTTATTGTTTTTGGAATGATAGTTATAAGTTATAAAGAATTGGATAAACAGATTCTTGTTATAAAAACAAAACATAAATTTAATGATTCAATGGGACTGCAATTCGCAGAAAAAGCTGAAATACAAAGAAAAGAATCTGTTCAGGGTTCAGATAAATTAGAAAATAATTTGAAAAATAAATTAGAAACAGAAAAATCAGAAGTTGTTTCAGAAAAACAAGTTGTTAAAAAAACAAATAAAATAATTGCACTCCCATCATCTGAAGTAAAAAAAAATATAAATATTCCAGCGTCCAGGGAAATTGAAATTGCCTATAATTCAAAAGCAGATTTAAAACCTGCAGATTCTGCGGGTATGGTTGAATTTGATAAAATCAACAAAATTTCCGGGAATGATCAATATTCTATAAGTGAATCAGAACCGGCAAAAGAAGTTGTTTCAAAAGACATTTCTATGAATTTTGAAGTTCAGGAATCAATTCAAAGCCCTGAATATAAATCAAAATCTAAATATGAAAAAAAGTCAGGGATAAAATCCTTGAAAACAGAATCTTTGAAAACGGAATCTGCAGAAAAAGTATATGATTCGAAAAAACGAATTGCGGCTTCCAGGATGAATTCAGAAGTTTCCAGCAGTATGAGAATTGATGCTCTTTCAAGCGACTCAATAACTTATTTTTATTCTCCTGCTTCCGGCAGTAATAACATCAAACCTGTTTTATCCGATACACGTATAACTGATTCTGCATCAGTGTCAGTGATAAAGAATAAAATAAAGGAATTTTATAAAAATAGGAAATATAAAGAAACTGTGAATCTGTTTGAATTGAATAAGGACATATTTAATGATGATACTGAAATTCTTAATGTGACTGCAGAATCATATATGAAACTTAAAAATGAAAAATTTGCTTTGAAAAACTTTCAAAGATCATTTGAAATAGATAAATCTCAGATTTATATTAAAAACAGGATTAATCAAAATTCTTTAAAAAATAAAGATTAACTTTTTTAACAAAATAATTAGATTTGATTTTTGTTGACAATACAGCAAAGAATAATTATATTATTCGTCATGTTGAAAAAAATATTTTTATTATTGCTGATAATTACTGCCGTATCATGTTCTGGTAAAAAAAATATAACTCCTGCAGTTATAAATAATGCTTCTTACAATGCGGAAGAAAAAAAATCAGGGGAATTGTTGTCAAGAGAGGATAAACTTTTAAGGCAATACCAGAAAAATCAAAACAACAGCGATGCTATTTATGAACTTGGTAAATTTTATTTTGAAACCAAAAAATATGATTTGCTTTTATATTATATAAATAAACTGAGGACAGTTGATAAAAAATTGTATAAAAAAGCAGAAGAAGAGTATATTATTAAAACAAGAGCTGATGTTGAAAAAAATATAAAAGAATATGTGAAAAATTCGAATTTTGAAAAAGCTGTAAACGAATATACAAGACTGATTAATATGTTTCCTGAGATTTCAAAATATAAATATGAGCTTGCTTCTGTATATATTAAAATTGAAAAAGTACATACTGCTCTTTTATACATAAATGATTTTTTTAAAAATAACCCTGAAGATATTTTTTTGAATGCCGCTCTGGGAGATATTTATTATTTTTCTAAAAATTATGAACTTGCAAAAGACTATTATAACCGCAGCGAAGGTATTGAAGAATATTATTTTGAACCTGCTATAAGGAGAGCGCTTATATATGCTAATGAATTGAACCTTGATAAATCTGAAAAGATAATGCTGAATGTTTTTGATTACCACAAGGATAATATTGATGTTATTCATCAGATAGCTAAACTGTATTCGAAATTTTATAAGTATGATAAAGCTGTAATATACTATAAAAAACTTATTGAATTTTTTGACGGAGATATAATGATACTGATAAATGCCGGAGAAACAGCCATTCTTGCCAATGATAATGAGTTTGCTATAAAACTTGCCCAGCAGATTTTAAAACTTGACAATTCGGCAATAACAGGCTGGATGCTTTTGTCAAAAGCATATACGAATAAAGGCGATTATATGTCCGCTTACAGATGCAATGAAGAAATCCAAAAGTTACGTAAATATTAAATGCAAATAGATATCCCTCAAATTGATTCTGAGTTAATCAGTCATCTTCAAATATCTACCGGACTTCCGGAAATTGTGTTAAAACTTCTGGTAACCCGCAGCATTAAGACTCCTGAATCAATAAGAAAATTCCTGTATCCTGAATTCACGGATTTATATAATCCGTTCCTGCTTAAAGATATGTTGAAATCCGTAAAAAAAATACTGACAGAAATTGCTGATGGTTCTAAAATGCTGATTTTCGGAGATAAGGACACTGACGGAATAACTTCAGTAACAATATTGTATAAAACATTGAGAGGGTTGGGAGCAAATGTTGAGTATATGCTTCCTGCGCCTGATGATAATTATGATTTAAGCGAGAAAGCTTTAAATTATGCTGTAGAAAATAATGTCAAACTTGTTATAACTGTAGATTGCGGTATTACAGCGTCTGAAATAATAAAAAAGTTTAATGAAAAAAATATAGATGTTATTATTACTGATCATCATGAACCTCTTTCTGAATTGCCGCAGGCTTATTCAATTATCAATCCGAAACAGCCTGATTGTACGTATAAATGTAAGGTTTTAGCCGGATGCGGAGTAGCGTTTAAACTTGCTTCTGCTTTGATATTGTTTGATAGTGTGGATGATTTTAAAACAGAATTTTTTGACAAAAAAATAATTGATAAAAATTATAATTACGTTTTGTTTCTGAAAAAATATCTGCCTGTAGCAGCTATAGGAACGATAGCTGACGTGGTTCCTATAGAAGATGAAAACCGGATTATAACAAAACTCGGTTACGACCTGATAAAATCAGATGTCCCGGTTTATTTGGAAGTGCTTTTTGAAAAATTGAATATAACTGAAATAACTGGAGATACTATAGGTTACAGGATAGTTCCTGTGCTGAATGCATCGCGCAGAATGCAGAAAATAGGATATTCGCTTGATTTCTTGTTGGAAGAAGATAAATTGAAATTATTTAAAATAGCAGACAGTTTGATTGAACTGAATGAACTTAGAAAAAATAAAACAGACGATTTTTTTGAAGTTGCGGTTAAAGATGCTGAAAATCAGGTGGAATCTGAAAAATGTTCGGTTATAGTGCTAAAGTACACTCAGTTTGAACACGGGGTTACAGGATTAGTCGCAAATAAACTTAAAGAATTATTCAATAAACCAGTATTTATTTTTATTATTGATGATGATGGAATTGCAAGCGGCGCTGGCCGCGGAGTAGAGAATAATGTGAATCTCCATACTGTTTTAACATATTTCAGTGATTTATTTTTAAAGTTTGGCGGCCATAAATATGCAGTAGGAATGAACATAAGGGCAGAGTTAATTGAAACATTCAAAAAAAAGATAAATGAATATTTTAAAAATAATCAGATTTTTGATTTAAAACCTGTTATGTTTGCAGATGCATTCGTGGATATTTCTTTAATAGATTTTGATTTGATAAAGTATATACGGATGTTTGAACCGTTTGGCGCGTCCAATTCAAAACCTGTGTTTTATGGAAATAAATATTCAATAACAAGAGTTTATACTATGGGCGCAGAATCGAATCATTTAAATATTTATATAAAATCAGGCAGTAATAGAGAGCAGATAAGGGGAATCGCATGGAAATTAGGCCATTTAAGCGAAAAACTTAATAAGGAAAAACAAATATCAGCGGTATTTAATATTGAAGAAAACAGATTTAACAATAAAACAAGTATTCAACTAAAAATTCTAGAAATTTTTTAATTTAATATGATATCTTTTAATTTTATCTATATAACATATTGAAAAATAACGTTTTAACCAAAAAACATAAAATTAATTAAAGTTTTTTTTACCTTTCTCCGATATAAAAAATAGGGAAAGGGAAAAAAAATGTTTAAAAATACTTCTTATAACCAAACTTTTAATATACTGCATAGAGGTCTTGATTGTACAACATTGAGACATCAGACAATTGCAAATAATATATCAAATGTGAATACTCCTCATTATAAACGTAAAGAAGTTACTTTTGAAGGAGAACTTCATAGGGCGTTGTATGGTCCTCAGCCCATACCTGCGGCTGTTACGCATGAGAATCATTTAAGATTTAAAGGTCAGGTTGAATTATCTGAAGTTGTTCCTAAAGTGAATGTAGAAAATGAAACTTTTATCAGAAATGATGAAAATAATGTTGATATGAATCAGGAAATGGCTGAACTTGCAAAAAATAACTTGAGTTATGATTCTTATATTACAAGTATGACAGTAATGGTGCAGCAATTGAAATCAGTACTTCAGAAAGGCGGTAGAGTATAATGCAGATATCGTCAGCAGTTAGTTCTGTAGGATTGAATTCATACCGAGTTAAAAATACAGGATTATTCAGAGCAATCAACAGCGCAGCTTCAGGAATGACGGCTGAAACTTTGAGAATGGATGTTATTTCAAATAATATAGCAAATGTAAATACTACAAGAACTCCTGAAGGCGGAGCATATAAAAGAAAAGATGTTGTGTTTGAACCGAGAAGTTTTTACGGTTATGATTTTGATGTTCCGAAAATTGAGAATATGAGTGATTTATATGAACTTGCAGGAACCGGCGTTCGTGTAGTTGATATTGTTGAAGATAAAAAAAATCCTATGAGACTTGTTTATAATCCGGATCATCCTGATTCATTTAAATATTC
>JAGOBX010000107.1 GCA_017999075.1 Candidatus Babelota bacterium
TTCAACTAAAAAATAAAAAAAAATAAAAATATAATTTAATTTTTTACTTTTTTTGCCGATATATATAAATGATATAGGATTTTACTATATTTTGAGGTGATTTTAGTCAATTTTTCGTTAATTTACCTCAAAATTATTAAATTTTTGATAAAATTATTGAGTTTTTTTTAATAAACGGATTTATTTAGGTTTCCACGGACGGAAAAATATGTTAGTTACAACAAATTTAGGCGCGTATCAATCATTAAGATATTTCAACAACACGAATAATGTTGTATCAAAAACATTACAGCGTTTATCTTCCGGATTACGCATAAACTCTGCTTCTGATGATTCAGCAGGATTAAGCGTTTCAGAAAAATTTAAATCCGACCTTCTTGGTATGCAGCAGGCTTTAAGAAATGTTCAAGAGGGTATTTCAATACTACAAATCGCAGACGATTCATATATACAGGTTCAAAATACTTTAAACAAAATGAAATGCTTGGCTATTCAATCTGCTAACGATACTTTATCTGATGACGAACGCGCTGCTTTAGATAATGAATTATTTCAGTATAAAGTTGAATTAGATAGAGTTTTCAGAAGAACTACTTCAGGAAATTATCAGCATATTTTCGGAGAACCTGAAACAGGATGGATGACAAAAACAAGTTCTGAAACACCTATAACTTACAATACTTCAAAAACATACAACGAAGGTTATTCGGAAAATTATAGTATAGGAACAAATTTAACAACTGCTAACATAAGAGCTGCAAATGCTTCAAATATACTTGGAAAACACCAAGCTATAGATATAGGTACTTCTCAAACTGTTTTTACTGAAAGCACTGGACAATCGGAAACATTTCAAACAGGAAGAACAGACACTTTTAATGTTACATCAAACACTCAGACAAAATCAGTAGGAATAACTGAAACAACTTATACTCCAGGAGTTACCGATACTTTTACACGCGGTTTAATAGATACTTTTACAGCTGGAAATACAAAAACATGGACTAGAGGAACTCATGAAACTCAATTCATTGATGGTTCTATGAATATAAATTTAAGTGTATCTCCCGACACTGCTTCGGTTATTGTAAAAAAAATAACAGGAGCCGGCAGTGAAACATTGACTTTAGGAACAGATTATTCTATTGGAGGCGGCGGAAACCAGACTATAAATTTTTTCGGAGCAGGAATCAGTAGCGGAGATCAGATTTATGTTGAATATGTGGAAGCAGATGGAAGCAAATTTGATTTAGGAGAATATGCTGAAACAGATTCTTTTATTGTGAAAGTATCTTCGCTAAATGGCGGGGCTGCTCTTACAGAAGGGGTTCATTATCAAATCACAGATACAGGAACAGGACACAGAATAGAATTGCTTGACCCTGCTCCTGCAGGTCCCGGCGGCGGAAATTATATGCTTATAGGAGATAACAACGAAACTCATCATTCAATTAATATTCAATATACAAAACAGGATGAAAATAAGTTCACGATTTCAGGAGCAGGAGCAGGAGAAAGAATTCTTGATTATGGAGACGGAGTAACCGGAGAAGTGGTTAAAACCGTGTCTTCTCTTGAAACTGTAGGTGCAGGAACTATTGCAGCAGGAACGACTTTGGTTAAAGGAACTCATTATATTTTATCAGACGACGGAAGCGGAAATTACACCGGAATTGAATTAATTGGAAATTATAAGTTAAAAGGGAATAAAAATGGTGCAGCAGGAACTCAGCAGCAATCTCTAAAAATTGAATATGTTAGAACAGGAGACAATATAATCACACTAAACAATCCTCTTCTTGATTATGCTGGATCTTCTACTGGTTCGGAAAAAGTTACTTTTAACGGTGCAACTTTAACAAGAGACACTCATTATACAGTTGCAGGCAATGTTATAACTTTATCTTCTGCATCAAATTTTAAAGGTTCAAACAGTGCTGTCAACAACCATAGTTTTAATATAAAATATTTGACTGATGTTTCAGAAAATACCATAGCATTAACTAACGAACCTGCTAACGAATCAGTAATGCAGGTAAGGGTAAACGGAGCTTTATATGCAGATACTCGTTTTACTCTTAATCAAGGAGCTACTATAGGAACAGTCGAAGGAGACGAAACATTAACTTTTGATGACCCGTGGAAATTACGCGGTGGAGATAGTGTAACAATAACTTATATGACTCAGGATCCTTACGTGTGGGATATTATAGAAGCTGATCCTATACTAAGCGGAACTGAAAAAGTATATATAAACGGAACTTTAAAAACAGCTGGAACTGATTACACTTTAACTTCTGCAGCTGGCGCTAATCAGATTACTTTTTCAGCAGGGTTGATTACTGGTTCATCAACTTTAAGCATTCAATATTTGACAACTTTGGAAAACAGCTTTACTTTAAATCAAAACCCGCTTGATTACTTTACTGGAGCAGGTGTTGACGATAATAAAAAATGCGGTTCTGAAATAGTTAAAGTTAACGGTGTAACCAAAACTGCAGTTACACACTATAATATTGACGGCAACACTGTATCTTTTCAATATAACTTGTCGGCAGGTGATGTGGTTACTGTAGAATATGCTCATACAGATCAATTTAATCTTACCGACGGAACTCCTCTAGATTATTACGTAGCTGATAATGATATTTGCGGGTCAGAAATTTTAAAACTTGGCGGCGTAGAATTAACTGCAGGAGCTGCTAATGATTACACTATTAATGGAACAACTATAGATTTATCCAATACAACCATTGTAGGAAATAAATCTGTTTCCATAGAATATGCCGATAACGATACGTTCACTTTACGTGATGAAAGCAGCAATCCCGTAACTCCATTTCTTGATAGTTTAGAAATTTATGTCGAAGCTGATCCGGTAAAAAAAAATGAAGGAACAGGAGCAGGAGATTGGTGGCATTTTATACCTGATCCTCCTGGAACTGAAACTAATCAAATTCAATTCAATCCAAACGATGGAACAACTAATGGTCTTCGAGGTCAAAACAGCATTGAAGCGCGATTTATAAAAGTTGCAACACCATTAACAATAAATTTAGAAAATAACGCTTTAAATTATGCTACAAATACTGCTGATGGCACTATTTATGATTCAGCATTAGTTTATATTGATAATAATCATAACGGTTCCGCTGATGCTGGTGATGAACTTCTTCAAGAAAAAGCTGTTCAAGATGACGGTATAGATTGTTACTGGTTCACCGCAGCAAATCAAATAAAATTAAGCGAAAACCTTCAATCAAAACTTGTAGGGAATGTTGATTTGATCGTTGATTACGCATACGATACAGGAGCTGCACGTTCAGATATAATTACTTTGCCGGCAACTCCGATGAATTACACTCCTGCAACAGGTTCAGAAAAAATTTATATTAAAGATCAGGATACAAACGGAGACGGACTGGTTACTGCAGCGGACACTGATGAAGGATGGCGATTATTAACCAGATCTGAAGACGGCGGAGCTACTGACGATTATGTTTTAACAGGAAATCAAGTTCAATTTGTAAACAATGGCAGATTTGCAGGAAATCCTGATGTTTATGTTCAATATATAACAGATAATCAAAATTTGTTTACAACCTCAAAAAAATTTCTTGATTATACTGATGGAGCATTAGATGGTTCTGAAATAGTAACTGTTGATGGAATTCAATTATCACAAACAGGAGGGGACTATACTGTTTCAGAAAGTTCTGCTGGAAATGGATATGATCAGGTAACTTTACAGGGGTTGGATAGATTGGTGGGAATGAAAAGTAATGGCACTTTAAAACCAACAGATGATACTCAGCATACTATAACAATTGCCTATGATACAAAAAATACATTTTCATTAGTTGATTTGCCTTTTTCAGCAAGTAATTACATAGGATGGATAATAGATTATGAAAATACAACAGGCAGCGGAATGACCGTAACTCTTGACGGAACAACATTGACATACGGAACAGATTACATTGTAAATCTTACTGATGCAGGAAACACTACAGATTATCTTAATCCTACTCCTCCAATTAACAGAACTCAGCATTATCATTCTTCAAAACCTGTTTATAATTACGAACTTGAACTTATTAATAATGGCAGACTAGTGGGAATGGATGGTGCAGCACAGCATGAACTTATAGCAACTTTTGATTTTGACGTGTTTGAAGAATATAAAGTAAGCGTTAATACATTAGATGGTACGACTCCAGGGGTAAGAAACATTGAAATAATAAATCAAGTTACTGGACTCCCTTTAACAGAAGATTTAATTAATGGTTATGAACTTCTTGATGTAGAACAATATTATGATGAAGTAGCCGATATAACTTACAGCAATTATTATATTTCAATTCATGGAAGCGATAATGTAGGTCCTCATTCAGTAAATTATGAATTTCTTGATGAAACTGAAATTGACCCGTTTACAGCTCAAATTCATTCAGGCCCAAAATCAAATGAGATTATCAATATTGTTTTACCTGGCGCAAGCGTTAAAAGTTTAGGAGTCAGAGAATTATCATTATTGACACAACAGTCATCATCCGAAGCAATGACTGCAATTGACAATGCATTGACTCAGGTTACTTCAAACCGAGCTGTTATAGGTTCGTCTGTTTCAAGAATTATGAAAACTTACAATAATCTAATGTACCGTATGGAAAATACAGATTATACTCTTGCCCAGATTAAAGCTGCTGATGTGGCTGAAAATGCAATGGAATATTTTAAAGCTAAACTTGCCACAGCTAAAACGTTAAATTTCTACAATTACTCGAATTTCAGACAATTAACACCTTCAACAATAATAACGCAATTCTATAAAAATTGATATTTTATGTAAATCAAATTAAATAAGATTTTTTTATTTTTTATGAACAAAGAACTATTATTTAAAGGATATTTTTCTATTTTGACGGGAGCTTTATTATTCACTTTATCAACGGTTTTTGCAAAATATGTTACTGATATGTCAAATAAAATCAATGGTGCTGAAATAAGCTTTTTCAGATATGCATTAGGCCTTATTATAGTAATTTTCTGCAGAATTATTTTAAAATATAAAATTAATCCTGTAAATAAAAAAGGACTTTACTTAAGGGCCTTGTTAAATGCAGTCGCTGTGATTTTATTTTTTCTCGCTGTTCAATATTCAACTGTTACTAACGCAAATATATTAAATATGTCTTACCCTATTTTTGTGGCAATAAGCTCTATTTGGGTTTTAAAAGAAAAAATAACTGTTAATATAGGAATTTGTTTAATATTATCTCTTATTGGTTCGTTTATAATAATGAATCCGTCTGAACTAAAAATTAATTACGGAGATATCTTCGGATTTCTATCAGCAATAATAGGCGGATTCGCCATTACAGATTTAAAATATGTCAGGAAAACTGACGATACCTTCACAATTCTCTATTACCTATTTTTTTATGGAACAATTATAACATCATTAGTAGCAGCTCCTTCATTCGTATTACCAAATATGAAAGAATTGATCTATACTCTGTTATCTTCTCTTACTGCTATAGGTGGACAGTTTGTACTGACTTATGGACAAAAATATTGTTCCGCCACTAAAGGCAGTATAATATCAATGTCACGTATAATTTTTGCCTCACTATTAGGAATTATGTTATTCGGAGATAATATTGATTTTTATTTAATAATAGGAACTTTGCTGATTATACTTCCTAACATAATAATTATCAAAGGATAATTTATTTTAACTGTGGTTTTATGCAATTCATTTTTAATTTTACTGTTGTAATATCATTTTTTCTATATATTTCTATGTCGCCTCTATGAAGTTCAATAATTCTTTTGGTAATAGCAAGTCCAAGACCAGTTCCTGTTTGTTTAGTGGTGTAAAATATATCAAATAATCTGTCTTTTTCTGTATTATCAAAACCGCTTCCATTATCACTTATAGTTATTGTCAATCTATTTTTGTCATTTTCTTCATACATTGACTTTATTTCTATATACCCGTTTTCATGGTCTATCGCTGAAACTGCATTCAAAAATATATTTAATAAAGCTTTTTCAAAATATAATTCATCACCAAAAAAATTATCTGTTTCATCAGTATTGTTTACTGCTATAATTTTTTTCTCTTTTAATTCATTCTCTATAAGTTTTATACAATTTGCAGTTATTTTAAATAAATTAATAGGTTTAATCTCAATTTTCTTATCAGCTGATAAAAATAAAAAATCTGTCGTTACTTTGTTTAATTTTTCGATTTCCAACTTTATTTTTAAAATCAAACGATCTATCGGCTCGGTCTTTTCTATTTTCCTTTCAAGAAGTTCAAGAAAACCTGAAATTCCGCTTAAAGGATTTCTGACTTCGTGAGCTACGACAGCTGCCATAGTTCCAAGAAAATATAATCTTTCTGATTCTTTTAGTTTTGATTCCATTCTATCTGCTCGGATTGTTGCAGCATATTCTTTCTCCTGTAAAACTCTGTTTAATAAAGATATATTTTCTATCATTTCATTGAAACTTTCAGCTAAAAAATTAATCTCATCGTTCCTTTTCGAAATTGATATTTTTTCTGTAAAATTTCCTGCTGATGCGTTTTTAACATATAAAACTATATTCCCTATCGGTTTCAATATATATTTAGTGAACATTAAACTTATAAATAATATGAATGCCAAACTTATTGCAGCAATTATTAGCAAATCATCTAATAATCTGCTGAAAACTATCAATATGTCATTACTTGCTTCAACAGCCAACACCGCGATTGTCTTACCATTATCCCGAACAGGAGAATAACAAATTAATATATTCTTTCCATCATAACTTTTAAACATTTCAGATATATTGGTTTTACCGGTTTTAAAAACTGATTCTATCTCAAATTTATCCTTCTGCATTTTTATAAATTCTGTTGAATTATCAGAACCTGTGGTGACTAATATTTTAAAATTTTTATCTATAAGATGAATGTTATCCAGCTTTATTTCATTTTTTATTTTAATAAACTCTTTTATCAAATTAGATGTTATAATGCTGTCAGGCGCTGGATTATTAGCTTTAGAAATGTAAGTTTTAGTAGTATCGTTAAAATTTTGAATAAGAATTATTTTTGAAATATTTATTAAACTTTTATCAATTTCAAATGCAATCCTTTTTTTTACTATAAAATATAAATATAAAATAATTGTATTAAAAAAAATAAAAAAAATAAAAATATATATTATAAATCTGGTTTTAAGTCCGAATTTTATCTTATTGTTCAAAGTCATAATTTTTTAAATACATACCATTTTGTTCTAAAAAATCGGCAAAATCTTTTTTTACAGGAGCTATTTTATATAATTCAATTCCTGTACCAGGATGAATAAACTTTATACTATATGAATGTAGCATTAATCTTGATTCATTTTTATGAGATGTTGAATATAATCTGTCTCCAACTACAGGATGATTTATACTTTTAAAATGTGTTCGGATCTGATGGGTTCTGCCTGTTTTTAAATTCACCTCTATTAAAGTATAATTATTTCCTCGTTCAATAGTTTTAAATTCCGTTATTGCAGGTTTTCCGTCATCACGTATCTGCATCAACTTCCTGTTATTCTTGTTCCTGCCTATTGGGTAAGTTATTATCCCTTTAACTTCATTAATATTTCCGTAAACTAAAGCTATATATTTTTTTTCAATCATTCTATTTTTAAATAAATCACTTAATTTCGACTGTATCTCAGGAGATTTTGCAAATACAATAAGTCCTGAGGTATCTTTGTCAAGACGGTGAACTACTCCTGGTCTATATTCATAATCTTCCTCATCAAAATCATAAATTTCAGGATTTATTGAACCTCGGTGCATCAAAGCGTTTACTACAGAACCTGATTTCACATTTCCAGCAGGATGAGTTATCATACCGATATCTTTATTTATAATAATTAAATATTCGTCTTCATAAATTACATCAAGATCTATTTTTTCTGATAAAACAGGTTTTGGAGAAAGAACAATATGATTATAATTTATTATATCTCCGTCACATAAAATTCTGTTCGGCTTATTTACATTCAAACCATTAATTGTTAAACAACCTGATTTAATGTTATTTTGTAATTTTGTTCTGCTTATTTTAAGAATTGAACTTAAAAAAATATCTACGCGTTCTCCGGAATAATCAGCCAGTTCATTAGAAATTTTAAATTGATATTCCATAATCTTTAGCGTATGTTTTTATGAATCTTAGAAATGACCTGTCATAAGTGCTTTCTATACTATCAGGAAAACAACAAGCTGGAAGTTCTCTCATACTTAAATGATACTGTAGACAATCACAGCAAGCTCCTTTTTTTAAACAACTATTGTAAGAACAATTGCAATTTCTTAAATTTTTTTCTTTGCTGCAGGAAACCATTTTAAAATAACCTTTTATATAAAAAATATTTTAATAATGGTGGGCAGTACTGGACTCGAACCAACGACCCCCAGCGTGTCGAGCTGGTGCTCTAACCAACTGAGCTAACCGCCCACAATGTTTTCTTTGTTTTCTCGAGCGTGAAAACGCTCAAACACTGTATTTTATCAATGTTTCAGGTATTTTATATCATTATTTTGTATTGTCAATATTTTTTTCGGTTTTCACGATTTTTCACGGTTTTTAATGGTGTTTCAGAGATTCTATGTCACATTTATGTCACATTTACGGCACAGAAAAATTTAACCATTTATAGCTAAATCGCAACGAATAATAGTATTCTTTAAGAGAAAACCATATTTCCGAAAATAGATTCGGAATCTTGTAAAATATAAAAAACATTTACAAGTAATATTTATTTAAATCAATACTGATATACTTCTGTCAATCATTGATACAGTATTCATTTATCGTGTAATAACTATAATCATATTCATTTTCGGTTTTACTTTGCGCTTACGCAAACTTACACATCGCTCTTTTCAATGATTCCTCGGTAAAAAGCTGAATAGTATTTCCCAACCCATTATCTATAATCTTGTTTGCTTCTTCAACACTCTCAGGTCTGTTTAACTTTACTTGATATCCAACGCCTATAATTATTTTACCTTCAACAGCCAGTTCAGATAGTAACTGACGGAAATAATTTGAAATTGAAAAAACAAATTCGTTATTTGGACAGTCCATCCAGTAATGACATTCTCTATCGTCATTAGTATTTAAGCCAGGAAAATCCGTCGGCTTACGGACTATAGAGTCGGCTGCATCTGCTAAAATAGTGTCGGGATAATTATTGATTTTATCAATAATTTTTTGTTTATCAAGCTTTTTATTATTATTATTATTTTCATTATCATTCATTGTAAT
>JAGOBX010000108.1 GCA_017999075.1 Candidatus Babelota bacterium
GTTTTTCACTGCCAGGTTTTTGTCGTATGCTACAGAAAGGTTCTGTAGATATAATATCGGATCGGGTATTTGTATAATATTTTGTTCCATTCTATTTTGTGTTTGCTGCAATTTGTTTTGATATAAACAATGATAATAAATCGGAAATAATTGTCGCTTCATCAGATAATTCATTAATTGTTTATGACAATAATCTGTCGGTATTGAAGAAAATTTATACTAATGGACCGGTAACGTCATTGCCTGCAATTGCGGATATAGATTATGACGGGATTTTAGATATTGTATGCTGGACATCAACTGGGTATCTTCAGGCTTTTGACCTATCGACAGGAATTATTAAAACAGGATTTGAAAATATTAAAGTTACCAATTATCAGCCTCGATATATAAGTCCTGTTATAGCAGATTTCAATAAAGATAATGAACTTGAAATAATAGTTGGCAATACTCAGTTGTATAGTTTTAATAATCGCGGCATACTGAATCCTAATTATCCTGTAAATTTAATTTCTGAAGTTGAAAGACCTTTTATTTTATATGACAACAACAGGGATGGATATAATGATTTGATAGTATGCTGTCAGGATAAAAGAATAAAACTTCTAAATTATAAAAATAACAGCGCCGTAGGGGAATTAACAAGATTATCTTACAAAAGCGAATATCAGACAATGTTTTTGGCTGATTCTTTTGACGGCGACACATATCCGGAAATTTTAGTAAATGTCCGTACTAAATTACTGATGTACACATATTCAAATAATATAAGTTTGAAGAATTTTATATTTTTTGACGATTTAAATCTGCCCGCTTTGCCGTTTTCAGATAATTTTATAGGAGCGGCTCCAATAAAAAAACATAATAATTTTGAAGTGACTTTGACTACTCATTTGGCAACATCTTATAATATTAAACCTTACGACTATTTTTTTACAGCGCCTTTTTTATCAGTTATTGCCGATACTTTAAATATAGCGGATTCCATAGATTTTCATCCGGCGCTTATTGATAGAAAAATTACAGAACGTGTTAATTTCTATACTGCGTC
This sequence comes from Candidatus Babelota bacterium, assembly GCA_017999075.1. Classification (GTDB taxonomy): domain Bacteria; phylum JAGOBX01; class JAGOBX01; order JAGOBX01; family JAGOBX01; genus JAGOBX01. The sequence goes on from JAGOBX010000108.1 coordinate 1,052, forward strand.
ATATCTGGATTATGATAATAACGGAACCCTTGATCTTATTTATCCGGGATACAAAAATTATCTTAACATAATAGGTTATCAAGATGAATCATCTCAATTTATGCAAAAACTTGATGAAATTCCGTTAAATGGCAAAGATGTTATGACTGCGGTGATTGCTGATGTTGACGGGAATAGCCGCGGAGACATAGTTTATAATGATGAAAATCAGGTTTATATTATTTCGACTGATTCTTTGAAAGCGTATTCTGCATATCCGCTTGGAGATATTCGTAATACTAACACTAATTTTTTTATAACTCATCCTGTAATATGCAATGATTCTTGTTATATAACTCGCGGCAATGAATTTACTGTAAAATGGAAAAATCCTAATTTTTTTGATACTTATTATTATTCTTATTCTATTGATAATGGAAAAACGTTTACTCAATATTTGCAGGACACTCAGGTTACTTTTACAAGTCTTGCGGATTCAGATTATATTTTTTTGCTGAAAACAAAAAATGAATTTAACAGAACAACTGCAGAAAATTTGAAATATATTTTTAAAATTGATAATGTTGCTCCTGAAATAAACATTATATCTCCGCAGCAAAATCAAACTGTCTCTGAGATTTGGAATGTAAAATTTAATGTTAAAGAAAATAATATTGATACTGTTTTATGCAGTATCAGAACTGATACGGATTATTATATAATTTATGAATCTCATTATAAAACTGATACAATAGAATTTCAGTTTGATTTTTCACAATATACTTCAGAAACGCTTACTTTTAAAATTTCGGCTTTTGAATTTTTTTCAAATAATAAGACGGAAACTGAAATTGTTTTATTTAATTCGCGAAAAAAAATTTTATTGACGCCTGATTTTAATGAAAAGATTTTTTTTAATAATGATGGATTGACAATTTCTGTTCCGCAGAACAGCGTTGAATATAATCAGTTGCTTTCTGTGTTTTGCGCTCAATTGTCAGAATACCGGAATCTGGCTTTATACAGTCCTGTGTATTATATCGGCGGATCGGATATAAAATTAAAACAGCCGTTAAACTGTTCGATACAGTTAAACGATACTGAATTGAACCACATCAAATTTTCCAAACCGTTATTTTCTATGAATTACAACGGAATACCTGTTTCTGTTTACTATGCGCAGGATACGTCAACTGCCAATGCAGTTAAACTCGGCGGTTCTGTATTTGACAACTATATTAATTTTAATTTTAACGGCAGCGGATATTATTTTGCCGCTTTATATTCGGATAGTTTTTTATATACGGATACTGTGGATACTTCAGAGTTTAAATTGAATATAATTCCAAGAATAATAACTCAAAATCAAACTTCATTTTTTAATTTTTATTTTGAAAATCAGCAATATTTATCTGTAAAATCATATAATCTTAATGGTTTATTTATAGAAAATATTTTTGAAGGAAGTTTAAACTCTGGAATTCATAATATACCGGTGATTTTTCCCCGGGAGAAATATAGTTCCGGAATATATTTGATATTATTTGAATCAGATTGCAGAAAAATTAAAAAGGTCATTTACATTAAATAAATGAAAAAAGTTTTATACATTGTTATTTTATTTTTTATATTTAACCAATCCGTTTTGTGCGACAATTCCGATTTTAGAGTTTTAACCGGTTTTCCCTACGCTACATTCGGAGATTTTTATGGAAACGGCGCAGTTGCTGATATTGATGCTGATGGAATAAAAGAGTTTATAATCGGGGATAAAAGCGGATATGTGTATGCTGTTCAAAGTAATGGAATATCTAAATCAGGTTTTCCTGTTTTTTTAGGTGATGCTATCTGGTCATCGCCTGCTATAGCTGACGTTGACAATGACGGAAAATCTGAAATAATCATAGGTTCAAAAAATTCAAAGATAAATGTAATAAAATTTGATGGAACCCTGGCATCAGGATTTCCGGTTGAGTTAACTCAGGAAATCAGAGGAGCTCCGTCAATTGCAGATATTGATAAAAACGGAACTCCTGATATAATAGTTCCTGGACTTGACGGATATATTTATGTGATTGACGGGTCAGGTAGAAACTTATCAGGCTGGCCGCAAAGAATAGTTCCTAATACGGAAAACAGCGCATATAATTTTGATTATGGCTCAAGGACTACAGTACTGATTACAGATTATGACATGGACGGATATTTTGAAATTACAGTGTGCGCTAACGGAGGAGTGTTTTCGATATTCAGACATAATGGAGAAAGAATTCTTTCAAGTAAAATCAATGCAAGAATTGACGCGCCGCCAGCAGCTGCGGATATTGATAATGACGGAAAAATAGAATTTATTATTACAGGCTGGGATTATTACGCATATATTTTCAACATAGATTCATATGGAAAAATTGTGTATAAGACTAATTATCCTTTTTATTTTAATGAGCTGTTGAGGTGTCATCCTGCAATATATGATTTTAATGATGACGGTCTTGATGACATGATATTTTTTATATTGACCAATTATAATGCGGCAAATAATCCCGGCCGTTTTCTTATTTTAGAAAATAATGCTGATTTTTTGTCGATACCGTATTCCGATTCTTCAGGAGTTTCATGTCCTGTTCTGGCAAATCTTGACAATGATACGGAAATTGAAATTGCAGTTGTTACTTATGGAGGAGAACTTCAAATATATAATCATAACGGTTCTGCAGTAAAATATCAATATTCCATGCCTGGTAAAAAAACAATGGAATCAACGCCTGTTCTGAATGATTTTGACAATGACGGAAAAATGGATATTGTGGTCGCAACTCAGGAACAATTTATTACAGCTTTGACTCTTGAAGGTTCTGCTGATTATAATTCGGTTTACAATTCAAAATTTATGTTCACTCTTAACAATACCGGAAATAATTTTGATTTTTCTACACCTCTGATTTATGAACCGACTAATAACTTGATACACGACACTGCAGTTACTTTTAAATGGATACAGATGGAAAACATTTCCGGAGTGAAAAGTTCTTACAGATTAAATAATTCAGATTATTCTGATTCTGATTTTATATCGGAAAAAACTTTTTCTGATCTGACTGACGGGGAATACGTTTTTACGGTTGACCAGTATTTCAAAAATAAAAAAACTATGACTCCGGGATACAGGAAAATCATAATTGATAATAAACTTCCTGAAGCTTGTTTAACTAAAACTAATTTTTCGGGCGGCGGAATAATTAATTTGAACGGAACAGCTTCTGATTCTAATTTTTATTGTTATAATATAAAAATTTTATCTTCTTCCGGGATTACAGTTGCCGATAATAATTTTTTTAATGTTGTAATAGATACAGGAACGCTGTATTCCTTTAATTCTATATATTATCCTGATGATACTTATACTGCGTATTTAACGGTTTTTGAAACTGATACAAGTTATTTTTCATTTGATACTGCCTTGTTTTCAGTCAGAAATGAATCCGCATTTGTGTCGCCTTCTCAAAACAGCGTTTTTAACGCGGATAATGGTAATATAAAAATCAATATACCTGTTAAAACCGTTGATAAAAATTTGAAATTAATTGTATATAAATGGGCTGCGGAAGATATGCCGGGCGAAATTTCTTTTGTTTCAAATAAATATATGATTGAAATTGATGATACTTCGGTAACAAAAAATTTAGATATATCAATAAAAATTTTAGATTCGTTGCAGCAGGTGCAATCTGCGCATATGAAGAAACCAATAAGATATAATCCTCAAAATGTTAATAATTATTATATAGCGTATAATAATGGAATAGACAGTATATGGCTGAATATAGGCGGCTATTATGATTTTTTTGATAAAACAGTGACAGTATCTTTTAATAAATCAGAAATTTATGCGGTCGCAATTAATCCCGGGTTATTTGTTCTTGAGTATAAGCTTCCTGTAGCATTGAATAAAAGGATTCTTCAGTCAGAAGATGATGAAATAATTGTTCAGAATATTTCAGGTTCTGCAGAAATAAGCATTTTTGATATTAATGGAAAATTAATATTAAAAAGCAATAAGAATAAATGGAATGGAAAAGATAAAAATGGCAGACATGTTAAATCGGGTTTGTATATATTAATCTCTGAAGATTGCGGAGATGTGTTTAAAAATGTTATTTATGTTAAATAACCGTATAAAATCAAGAAAATACTTTTTGAAAAACAGATGAAAATTAATTTTATATTTTATTGAAAACAATTTTTTTAAAATTTTATACGTATATTTTGTAAATTTTAAAATACTGGATTGAAAATTATGAAAATGAAACATTATTTGATTATTTTTATTTTATTTGCTGATTGTTTGAATGCTTATCAAATAATAAATACGACACGGGCAGGAGCGATATCTGCTTTTACAGGAATAGCTGATGACGCGTCTTCGATTTATTATAATCCGGCTGGTTCGTCATATATCAATAATCATGAAATATATATGTTTTCATCGGATATTTATGATTTTGATATCACTCATAATCAGATTTTGTATTCTATGCCGATTTACAAAAATTTAGGACTGGGAGTAGGATATGCTGGAACTGATTTCAAGGATAACGAACTGTCGTTTTCACAGGATAATTTTATTTTTAATTTTTCAGGGAAATTATTTAAAAATTTAAGTTGCGGATTTAATTATAAGACGTTTAGCGTGGATGCTGATTATTTGTCCATTATCAAGAATAAAGGCACATCTAATTCTTATGATGCCGGAGCTCTTTTTTTTAAAAATAATTTTAAAGCCGGTATTTTATTTGCCAATATAAATGAACCTGATATTAAATATTCAGATGGGGTTAAAACCGGATTTGAAGAAAGTTATGTGAGATTAGGAGTTTCTTATAGTTTCGACAAACTGTTGTTCGGAGCTGATTATGATGACAGAAAAATATTATATTTCGGCGGGGAATACAGGGTTTTACCCAATATTATTCATATATTCGGAGGATTGAAAAAACAATTTTCTCCTGATGATTCGATAAGATATTCTTTCGGGTTAAGATTTTCGGTGAAAGATTTATTCATAGATTATTCAAATGATTTGAATTCTGATTTAGGAAATACCCATAAATTTGCGGTTGGGTATAAATTCGGATTTAAAAATTTTGTAAAATTGAGGAATAACAATGATGCAGTTATGTTTTTTCCACACTTGAAAAATATTTATGCAAATCATGATAACAAATATACAGAATTTATGATTGTTAATAGTTCAGATAAAACTCTTGATATAGGAATGGAAATTATAAATAATAAATTTATTGATATGCCGAATAAAAAACAGGTTAATTTTAAACCTTATGAAGAAAAAATAGTTTGCCTTCCAATAAATTTCAATGATAAAATTTTTGAAATAAATGATTTTGCTTCAGAACAGTTTATGATAAATTTTTATTACAGAATAAACAACAGGGAATATATTGATTCAGAAAAATTTGCAGCTGTTATTTTTAATAAAAATTCATTTTTATGGAATGAACCTGAAAAAATAGGAAATTTTATAACTCCTAAATCGTTTTCAGTTGTAAAATTCAACAATGTGCTTTTTGAGAGAATTAAAATAGAAAATTTATCATTGCCTCTTCCTGAAAATATAAACAGGGGAATTATATTGTTTGATTCTTTAAAAATGATAGGAATGCAATACAAAAAAGATTCAATATATCCGTATAATGGTTTTGATGACGAACAAAAACTGCTTGATTTTGTTCAATATCCGGCTCAGACTTTAGAATTAAAAAATGGGGATTGCGACGATTTTTCTGTTTTATTTGCTTCATTATTTCTTAATCTCGGAATAAACGTTAAATTAATAATACATCAGGAACACATTTATATTGCATTCGATTCCGGAATAAAAAACATCCGGGAATTTGAATATTTGAAAAATAAACTGATGCATATTGACGGTGAATATTATGTACCTGTTGAAGTTTCGGCTCTGAATGAAAGTTTTATTCACGCATGGATGATTGGAATGGAAAATTTATCTGAATCCGATTATTTTGTGATTGACGTTAAAAAAATATGGGAAAAATATCCTCCTTTAAATTTGAAGGATAATTTTAATCCTGATATGCCTTTTATTGAAAATTTGATTTCCGAATTTAATTATGAATATTATGAGTTTACAAAAACATTCATAAATACTTCGGGTAAAATTGAAAATAAAACAGGTTCTGAAATAAAAAAAATAGCGGATGATTTGATTGAAAAAAAAGATTATTTTCAGGCATTGAATTATTATCTTTTTTTATTTCATAACGATAAACGCAATGCTGCGCATATTAATAATATCGCCAATCTTTATTATCTTATAAACAATTATCAAAAATCAATTGATTTTTATTTAATGGCTTCAGAACTTGATAAGGATAATCCTTATTATTTTGCTCAAATATCTCTGTTATATTATAAACTTAACGAAAACTATAAGGCTGAATATTATTATAATAAAACTGTTTCGATTGAAAAAAAATATTTTGATAAATATATTGATTCGCTTCAGTTTTGGAATAATTCAAGATAACGCTGGAAATCAGAATTGTATTTTCCTGAGTTTATCAGTTCATAACGCTGACAAACTGATGAAAAAAGGTTGGGTTTTGCAAAGACATTAAAGTTTGAATTTCTCCTCATCAGGATTATTCCAATAGTAAAACCCATACGGCTCGAAACAAAATATTTCAACATTTCAAACTTGTGGTAAAATCGTGCAGGATTTTCCGCAAGGTATTCATTCTATAGGCAGATATTTGAAATAAAAATTGAGGATTTATATTTATTGTCTTGAAATCTGGGAAAAAGTGTGGTATAGTAAAAAGAAAAAAAATTGGGAGCAAGCAAGTGCCGGAAATAAGCAGATTTTATGGAATATCTATAAAAATGCTTTTTGATGATCATGCTCCGCCGTATTTTCATGTGATATATAATGAATACAAAGCAATTATTACGATAAATGATTTTAGAATGATAAAAGGAGATTTTAAAATGTCTTGTCTGTGTTTTCAAACAAACCGGACAAACATTGAAAAAACAGTGATAATTTAAGGAAGATTTCGAGAAAAAATGAGTTCTGAAAAAACAGAAGAAATGAAAAAATCTATTCCTATTTATGCAGTTCTAACTAAACCTGACGGATTTTCTACGATATACGATGTGATAAAAGATATTGAAACAGGAAATAAACAATGAGGAAGAAAACAGATAATTCTCAAAAATGCTTATTCGATGATGAAATTAAATTTCTGCTCGATTCAATCGAAAACATTGAGGATAGAGCTGCAATCGAATTCGGTCTTGAAACTGGTTTCCGTGCCTCTGATATAATCGGAATCATAACTTCAAACATTGACTTTGAACATCAGTTCATAAAAGTTTGGGATGAAAAAAAAGACGAATGGAGAACAGTCGTATTCCCTAAATCAACAGGAAACATTTTAAAAATGTATCTGAACGCGCGGAAGAAGAACGGACAAAAACTTTTTCCATATTCCGAAAAAACATTGCAGCGTAAACTTCAGGATTACTGCCGCAAAGCGAACATCAGGGCAATAAAAAAATCAAAGACCGGAACATCCGTCGGCTGGCACTGGCTCCGCCATACTTTCATCCGACGTTCTCAAATGTTCGGCCGTGATATTAAACTTGTTCAGCAGAATACAGGCGACACAATCGAAACCATCCTGAAATATTACAGGGATTTATCAATCGAAGATCGTATAAAAGAAATGGAATCAAAACCAATTTATGGATTTGAAAATAAAAGTTGACATTACCCATAAAATAAATATAATATAATAAAATTTTAATTTTCTGGGGTATGGTTTTTTATGTCGATTCTTGATGTGATGAAAGAGGAAATTGAAAATAAAACTGAATGGATCAGTTTGATGAAAGAAGAATTGCTTACAAAAGCAACTTTGAAAGTCAAGAAACCATATAACAAAAAGTATTATTATTTGCATTATTACGACAATGGAAAAACAGTTGATAAATATTTAGGTCAGTTGTCAGATGAAGAAGCTGCGGACCTGAAACATAAAATATCAGTTATGAAAAAACAGAAAAAGAAAGTTCCGGTTGTAAAAAATGAAATTAAATTTTTAAAAAAGGTTTTTGAATACGCAAAAAAAATCGATAAAAAAGGACTTGAAGTTTGAATCAGTTAGAACAGTTTAATAATATTATTAATTTTTTGAAAGAACATAATATGCACGATAAAGTCATTATTGCCGGA
>JAGOBX010000109.1 GCA_017999075.1 Candidatus Babelota bacterium
CTTATAGAGAGGCATAAAATGATATTAAAACAAATTTTATTAACATTTATTTGCGGATTAATATTTTTTATTGCGCCTGCGCAGGCAGAAAAAACAACTGTTTCCGGTTTGTTTTTAAATGTTCCGGTCGGAGCAAAACCTACTGCGCTCGGCGGAGCTTATACTTCGATAGCCGAGGGCGTTTATGGATTATACTGGAATCCTGCGGGCATCGGCAAGACAGAAAATTACGAAGTGATGTTCAGTCACAATAATTATATGCTTGATGTGAATCAGCATTTTATCGGTGTTACAAAAAAAATAAAAAACACACAGCATAATATCGGTTTGAGTGTGAATATATTTGATAACGGAAAGTTCGAAGGAACCCTTATAACAGATGCTATCAACCATCAGAACACAGGTGATTTTACTTCAAAGGATTATGTTGTTGGCTTGACATACGGCACTGATTGGATTAAGAAATTCAATTTCGGAGTTACATTGAAATTTATAAATTCCAAAATTGGCGATGCAAATGCAAACGGATTCGGTTTTGATATCGGTTGGATATATAACCGGGAAATAAAGGACATTCCATTTTACTTCGGATTTACAGTAAACAATATCGGTTCAAAGTTAAAGTTTGACAGAGAAAAAGAGTATTTGCCGCTGACAGCAAAATGCGGGATATCCGCCAAAATTGATATTGCTGAAAAAATTGCATTAAAACCAACGATTGATAATATTTTGATGGATGAAGATAAATACCGTTTATCCGGCGGCGTTGAGATTCAAGTTATGGAAAATTATTTTATCCGCTGCGGTTATGACGCATTCAATGAAATATCGTCAGGATTAACGCTTGGCTTCGGCGTATCATTTAATAAAAAACTCGAACTTGATTATTCATACAGCAATTACGATGTATTAAGCAGCGCGCACAAATTCAGCGTCGTATATAAATTTTAACCTGAATTTGTGCCTGATAAAGAATCGTCACTTTTGATTTTATATAATCTTCTTGAAAAACGAAAAAGTGCGAAAAAGTGCCGCAAAAAAAATAAATCTCGAAATGTCCAGCTTAGAACTGCTCATTCTAAAAACATAATGAAGAAATTTAGGAATTTTTTTAGGAAATTCTCCTGTTTTTTTAAATTTGGAGAAATACTTTTTTAAAATTGTATGAGTTTGATGAAAATATTTTAAAATTTCGGGGTTAATTTTAAAATTTTTAAGATATTTTATAAGATTATTGTCTTGAGATAATAATAATTTGTTTCTAATATTGAATCTGTGCCGTTCAATTGTTTGCAATGATAAACTTAAATTTTCAGCAAATTTTTTGAAGAAAATTCTTTAATATATACTTACCCCAACAAACCCTAAATTAAAAAAAGTATCAAGTAAATCATTATGGGTAAAAGCAGCCTAGCCGTAAGCACTAGGGACAGGATGAAGTCAGATGAAGGTATGCTTCATTTTCGTATATATTTTACATTCCGTAATTTTTCAAAATATTCGTCCTGAGTCCATAAAATTGCGTCATATTTTAATGTTACAGCATAAATTATACTATCAGCCATTGGAATTTTATTTTTATAACTGATTTTTGCTGCTGATAATGATATAGTATCATCAATATTTTCAATTTTATATTTTTGAAATTGACCTATAGTTTCTAATGCTTTGTCTTCTCCTGCTTCTATTAGTACTTTTTTAAAAACTTCGTATATTATTACGACAGGAACAATGATCAATTTACTTTTATCTAATATTGGTTTGGAGAAAAAATCAGCATTTTTTCCATCCGTAAAATATTCAAGCCAACCAGATGTATCTATAATATTCATATTCTATCGTCTTCTCTTTCAACATCTGTAGTGATTCCTTTGAGAAATCCTCTCATGGATTTTATGCTTTTTTCTAATACCATTTCGATCCTTCCCTCAAAAGGAATCATAATTATTTTTTGGCCTGGATGCAATTCATATTTTTTGCGGATTTCTTTTGGAATAACAACTTGATATTTTGGTGATATCGCGACAGTATTCATATTATCTCCTATCGATAATTATATTTTACTACGATTATAATATCGAACATTAATTTGTCAAACGTTTTTTCTAAAACACATGGCAGTTACCGCATTTTTAGTTCTACCAAAAAGTTACGACTAAGCAGCCATCATAAAGCATCTGCCTTTTTTCATTTTTCCAATATTCCCCATCACAAACAATCATCAATTTCTTTTTCGCGCTGAGCCGCCGCTTTTGTTACTTTTCAAATTTTACAGCCATAAACTTTTTTAATATTTCTATATTATATTTATAAAAATTACCTGATTTCAAGATTAATTTTAAAGAAAAATGTCTGATGTCTGTGTACGGCACTTTTTTCCTTTTTCTGGCACTTTTTCACCTACAAAATAATTTTCTTGAAAAAAATAAAATTGTAAGAGATAATATTTGATATGAAAAAAATAACTTGCGGTTTACAAAATTTTGAAACTGTAATAAAAGAAAATTTTTATTATGTAGATAAGACAAAGTATATAGAACTACTCGAAAATTCTAATGAACGATATCATATATTTCTAGGTTCGTGTAAATTCGGCAAGAGCTTATGGGTTGTTATGATGGACTATTATTACAGTATCCGTCATAAAGATAAGTTTGATAAACTTTTCGGTGAACTTTATATCGGTAAAAATCCCACGTCTTTAAGAAATTCATATTATGTTTTGAATACACTCAAAAGCGGATATGAAATAGAAAACGGTTATGTTGATATAATGCTCTGGCGCAGATATCTTGAAATAACTTACGAACTGATGTTTGAAATAAAATATCTGCATAAAAAAAAAGCGACTGAAAACGCGATACAAACCAAACTTTCAAATGCGCGTGAGCAAATCCAAAATTACTGCAAAGCAATAGAATTCGAAAACAAACCATTCTTGCGTAAATATGCGCTTGTCATTGTCGACGATGCAATAGAAATTGCAACAAAAATTAAATGAATAATAGAATGAAAATAAAAAAAATACTTCTGATATTTTTAATTTTATTGGCAGTCATCTCAACAAATGCTTCTTTAAATATCTTATCATCTCAGATTACTTCGGGTTCTAATACCCAGCCGGCGAGTGTCAATCTAACCAAACCGGCGCCTGAAGCATACAGTAATATAAAACTTCTTTTTCTCGGTAATAAAAATATAGCGCCGATAGTCTATTTAGATGGAGATACCCCCTCAGGAGTAGTTGTGGACATTATAAAGGCGATAGCAAAACATATACCACAGCCTATTGAAATTAAAGCTATGGATTGGCCAGAAGCCCAGAAACTTGTTCTCCGTGGTGAAGCAGACGCGTTGATTCAGATAAACCAGACTGAAGAGCGAAAAAAAATATATGATTTTTCCGATGCCTTGCTTGAATCACAATTTTCGATTTTTACCGGTACAAATAGAATGGGGATATCAGGTTTATCGAGTCTTAGAGGTTTACGGGTTGGCGTTGAAGCCGGAGGCCTGCCCCGTCAAGTTTTAGAAAAAAATCCTCAAATTCTATTAACAATTATTCCGAATTTTCTTGAAGGATTTAAAATGTTGAATGCATCTTCTATTGATGCAGTTGTGGTTGACTATCGGGTTGGCGCATTTATTATTGCAGATAATAATATTCGAAACATCAAGATAACAGGAAAGCCCATAGCGTTTTCCTACTCTTCAATCGCTGTAAAAAAAGGGAATACAAAACTGCTTAATGCAATAAATAATGCGCTGCGAATTATCAAATCTGATGGCACGTACCAGCAAATTATAAACAAATGGAAGCCAAAAGAAGTTGTTTTTCAAACGCGCGAACAAATCACTCAAAAAATTTTCTTTGTAACTATAATCATTTTAATTATATTCTTCTTAATTGCCGCTATATGGACGGTAACCTTGAAAAGAGAGTTGACTAAAAGAAAAGTAGTCGAGGCTGCGCTTAAAGAACAATATACTACTTTACAGAGTATCACTAATAGCGCGAATGCGCTGATATTTTCCGTTGATAAAAACTACTGTTATACAAGTTTTAATACAAGCCATGCCAAAGTAATGAATGCTATTTACGGCATCGAGATTGAAACCGGACATAATATATTGAATTATATGAAAGTTACTGAGGATCGGGATATAGCCAAACGCAACATTGATCGAGCCTTAGCAGGCGAGCAATTAGTTGATGAAGCATATTCCGGAGAAAAAATCAGATCACGAAAATATTTTCAAGTATCGCACACACCAATTAAAAATGAAGGCGAGATTATCGGCGTTGTAGTATTCGCTCAAGATATAACTTCACGAAAACAATCAGAAGACGAATTGCGCAATGCGTATGAATATACTCAGCAACTTATCGCATCGGCAAATGTGATGATTATAGGTCTTGATTCGGCTGGCTGTATACGGATATTCAATAAAGCTGCAGAAGAAATAACCGGCTACACGATTGAAGAACTATCAGGTATAAACTGGTTTGAAAAAATTGTTCCAAAAGACCGTTATCCTGAGGTATGGATAACTTTTCAGAATTATCAGGATAAAACCGGGGCTATGCCTATAACATTTGAAAATCCGATCCTTACAAAATCAGGTGAAGAACGTATTATTTCATGGCAGAACAGTACGTTTTCAAATCTGAACGCAAAAATTTCTACAATTTCTTTTGGTATGGATATCACAAAACGCAAACAGGCCGAGGAAGCGCTGATAAAAAGTGAGGAAAAATACCGGGCGATTTTTGAAGAGTCTTTCGATGCGCTTTTAATTACCTCGCCTGCGGGAAAAATTCTTGATATGAATCAAAAAGGTATTCAAATATTTGGTTACGATACAAAAGAAGAGATAATGAAACTTGATCTGAAACGGGATCTTTATCTATATCCGCATGATAGAAAACGCTTTCTGACAATGACTGATGAACAAGGCACTGCTGAAATTGAAATCGTATTCAAGAAAAAAAACGGAGAACATTTTATAGCACATTGCTCATTAACAGCAGTGAAAGACAAACATGGAGCAATTACTACTTATCGTGGTATCTTACGTGATATCACTGATCAAAAACGCGCTGAGGCAGCGCTGTGTAAGAGCATGGCGGAACTCAGGGAAGCGCAGCGTGTAGGAAAAATTGGTAATTTTGATTGGGACGCTATAACTGATACTATAATATGGTCTGAAGAATACTACAATATTTATGGTTTTGATCCGAAACAAACTCCGCCTGGATATGAAGAGCATAAAAAGACTTACAGCAATGAGAGCGCTGCCAAATTAGATGCCGCAGTCAAAAAAAGCATGGAAACCGGTGAACCGTATGAAGTGGATTTGGAACAGGTATGGCCGGATGGCAGCATAAGGAAGTGGATTACTGCCCGCGGCGAAGTAAAGAAAAATGATAATGGTCAAATTGTAGGTCTTCGCGGAACTGCGCAGGATATTACCGAGCGTAAATTGGCTGAAACCGAACGATTTGAGCAGCTTCATTTTTTTGAATCCATGAATAAAATTAACAAGGCTATACAGAAGAATAATAGCCTGGAACAAATGATGAGTGATGTATTCGACGAGATGCTTTCTATTTTAGATTGTGACAGGGTATGGCTTGTTTATCCATGCGATCCTAATGCCTCTTCGTGGAATGTACCAATGGAGCGAACAAAACCTGAATATCCTGGCGTATACGAGCTAAAACTTCATATGCCAATGGATCATAGTGTTGCCGAGTCATTCAGAAGTGTTTTAGCCTCTGATGGTCCCATGAAATATGGCGAAGGAACAGGTAATCCGTTGCCAGAAGATGTGTCTAAAAAATTTGGTTTCAAATCTTACATTTCAATAGTTCTCCATCCCAAAATAGGCAAACCATGGCAATTAGGAATGCATCAATGTTCATATTCTCGTATTTGGACAAAATTTGAGGAAAGGCTTTTACAGGAAATTGCCAGAAGACTGGAGGATTCCCTGACAAGTCTATTGTCTTATCGTAATTTACTTGAGAGCGAAAACCGATATTATACGGTGTTCGAAAATTCCCCGGTTTCTTTATGGGAAGAAGATTTTTCAAAAGTAAAAGTTTTCTTTGACGACCTGAAAAAAGAAAAAATTGACGACATTGAAATTTATCTAACTCAACATCCTAAAATAATACGACAGTGCGCAGATATGGTTAAGATTGTTGATGTGAATAAAGCTGCTCTGCAGTTATATGATGCTGCAAATAAAGAAGAACTGCTGACTGGCGCAAACACATTTACACAAGAATCATTCTCGATATTTAAGTGGGAGCTGATATACCTGTGGAATGGCAGAACTGAAATGAAAAAAGATACTATTGTGAAGACTTTCAACGGTAACCTTAAAAATGTGACCGTCTGTTTTTTAGTGTGTCCTGGTTATGAGAAAACACTTTCCAAAGCGCTTGTTTCTCTCGTTGACATTACTGAGCGTAAACAAGCTGAGGAATCTTTAAAGAAACTGAATGAAACCCTGGAAGAACGGGTTAATGAAGAAGTTCAAAAAAATATTAAACAGTGTCAGATACTTATTCATCAATCGAGGCTTGCCGCTATGGGCGAAATGATACGAAATATTGCGCATCAATGGAGACAGCCGTTAAATGCGCTCAGTGTGATTTTAGCTAACATAAAAGATGCTTCTGATTTTGGTGAACTTAATAAAAAGATACTTGAAGATTCGTTGAAAAAAGCCGACCAATTTATTCAAGGAATGTCTGTAACAATTGATGATTTTAGAAATTATTTCAATCCCAACAAAGAAAAACAGAAATTTGACATTATGGAAGCAATTAATGTTGCAGTAAAAATAATGTCGCCTTCGTTTTCAAGACATAAAATAACGCTTGATTATGAAATAAATAATGAAACTTATCATGTAACAGGCTTTCCAAATGAATTTTCTCAAGTTTTGGTTGTTGTATTGACAAATGCTAAGGACGCGATTATCAAACATAAAGTTACCGGAGAAATAAAAATTAAAGTTACAAGCGAAACTGATAATATTATTGCTTCCATTACTGATAACGGTGGCGGTATATCATCTGAAATTTTCGATAGAATTTTTGAGCCGTATTTTACAACGAAAGAGATTGGAACAGGGATTGGATTATATATGTCCAGAGAGATAATGAAAAATATGAATGGATTTATAAAAATCAGTAATACCAAAGATGGCGTTTGCGTTAATTTAGGGGTACCGAAATAGCTATTGGTTATCACTACTGTCCAATAAAAATTTAAAGAGGCAAAGACAACATCAAAGAGTCCTCTGGTTCACTTCGTAATCTGTTGTGAAACTGAAAAAGTAAAAAAGTGCCGTATAGTCAAAAGTCATTTTTTTTTTTTATAATAAAAATCATATTTTCTGATAACACAAAAACGGAACTATTTCACAAATGGAATATTTTTCCGCCTGGTTGACGTACCTAATTATTTTTAATGTAACATTTTGTTTTTTCGCGAACAAAAAAACAATCAAAAAGAATCCAAAATTGTCTGTATTTTATTATATTATATATAATATCAGTAATAAAACTGGTTATTGATACTGTTTTTCGAATTATTTTATTTGGAGTAAAAGATGCGAAAAAAATATTGTGCAGATACAGTAATAATCATCAATCCCTCAACACAACAATCGGAATTTGGATAGAAGAGACTAGTTTAAAAAAACTTCCCGGCGGCCTTTTGAAAATACTTATTTTTCTTAGATGCAGGATTAGCCATGAGGATGAAAATTCTTATGAACTTCCTTAATATACCTCAGATCAAGATGCGTATAAATTTGAGTAGCGCTTATATCCGTATGTCCAAGCATTTCCTGAACGGAACGCAAATCAGCGCCGTTATTGATTAAATGCGTAGCAAATGTATGTCTAAACAAATGAGGAGTTACTTTTCTGCCTATTCCTGATTTAATTGCATAATTATAAAGCATTTTATTTATTGCCTGACGCGTGAACTTTTCACCACGCTGGGTTATAAACAAATAATCTTCTGAATCAATCCTGCTAAGTTTATGCCTCGCTGAAGCCAAATAATTTTTAAGGGATTCTTCGGCATATTTTCCAATAGGAATAATGCGTTCTTTTGAACCTTTTCCAAAAACTTTAATGTATCCTTCTTCAAGATACAAATTTTTTATTTTCAGCCCAATTAATTCTGAAACCCTGACTCCTGAACCGTAAAGTATTTCTATCATAGCTTTATCCCTGATTCCTGTAATTTCATTTAAATCAGGTGATTCAATCAGACGCTTGACTTCTTCTTCAGTCAAATAATCAGGTAATTTCCTTGACATTTTCGGCATTTCAACAGAATCAGTAGGTGAATTTTTTATCACATTATCAATAATAAGAAATTTAAAAAAATTTCTTAATGCAACGATATGGCGAATTATTGTTTTTTCATTTTTCCCTTCATTCCGTAACTTATGTATATATTCGGAAACTAAAGATGGACGGATGTTTTCAGGCGATTCAATTTTAAATTTATTTATATATTCAAGGAAATCTATCAAATCAAGTTCATAGCTGTCAATAGTATTTCTGGAGGATTTTTTTTCAGCAAATAAATAAGACTTATATTCTTCTATTAAATTAAAAACAGGATTATTTTTCAGTTTTTGGACACGTAATTCAAAATTATCTTTTTCCATTACAGATTTTTTTTCATTTCGTAAAACAAATTAATCGCAGAAAATATGAGTTTTTCAAATTTATTTTTTATTTTAACATAAACCGACGGCTGCATATTCTGAATCACATTATCAGGATTCCTTATTTCTATTTTCGAAACATAAAAAAACATATCTTTATGTATAATAAGATAACTTATCAGTTCATTAAAATCATTTTTGTTTGATAAATCAAGTTTTCTGTTTTGGTTATTAATTGAAACCACGTAATTATTTATATTTGATATATCTGAATCTGAAACATAAACCAATTTAAGTTCAAGCTGAATAGTTTTCTTGTCCGGTTCAAAATTTTTTCTTATAGAAACCGCTGAATACGAATTGCTGAAATCCTTTTTCAATTCATAAATCTGAGGAACAATATTCAAAGATTGAAGAAACAATGAAAAAGCCGAAATGTAATCATTATAATTTTCTGATGAAACTGCTCCTAACACCGGAAGGTTATATGTATCGTAATAAAGCCAGATATAATATTTCCCGCTGTTCAATGTAAACAATTCATTGTTGTCAAGACTGATCTTCGAAAATATAGCAGAAAATAAAGCATTATCT
>JAGOBX010000110.1 GCA_017999075.1 Candidatus Babelota bacterium
GAATTTTTTAATTCAGTGGCATATTGGAATTTTCGTTGCCGGTTACAGATGCGGGTCAGTCCCGGATTCTCACCGGAGTTCCCTTTTATTTAACAAAGAAAAATTTCAACTGAAATTTTTTATTGATTTCATTTTATAAACAACAAAAAAAAAAGCAATAATAAAATTAAAAAAACTTTACAAAAAAAAATATATATTTATAATTATAAGAAAAAAATTTTAAACTCTTGGATAGTTTTGATGCTGAAAAAATATGAATATGTTTTAAAAAATGATATAGCGGAACTTGACAAATTAGCGGCAATAATAGAAGAATTATCTGAAAAATATAATATTAATCCGAAAATAAGTTATGCCATTAATTTGTCTCTTGACGAACTTGTAACAAATATAATATCTTACGGATATCACGATGACAAAGAGCATTTGATAAAACTGGATTTTATATTTGATGATAAAACAATTAAAATTGTACTTGTTGACGATGGTAAAGAATTTGATCCGTTGAAAATGCCTGTTCCAAAAACAGATATTCCTCTTGAAGAACGCAAAATAGGAGGGTTCGGGATTTATTTTGTCAGGAAATCAATGGATGATGTTTTTTATGAACGGAAAGAAAATAAAAATTTTTTAACTATCACAAAAAAAATTATTTAAACTTTTAGGGGAATATTTATATATGTTTTCAAATGTAAATGATTCCAAATTATATACGGATTTTGAACATTTTGCAGATGATATATATTTTGCCAAATATCTGAAATTCAAAAAATATTTTGATGATTCTACTTATGTTCAATTCAGGGCTGTTCAGGAATTAAGCAATAAAAAATTGGGTGAAATCGCAGTAGAAAAAAAATTTATTACTCCGAATGTTGCGGAAAGTTTATATGATGAAGGAGTCAGGCTTAATAAGTATTTTGGCGAAATCGCCGTGGAAAAAAATATTTTAACTGTTGAACAGGTAGAAAAAATTGTTGAAGAACAGAAAAAAAATTTTATCGGTATAGGCGAACTTGTGGTGGATTTTGGTTATATACGTCAGGATAAATTACTTGAAGAAATGAAAAATTTTCAGGAAAGCCAGAAAAAAACTAATACGGCTATTGATGAAAAAATTTCTAAAATAGATTTTAAATATGTGAAACCTGTTTTAAACACAATAATAATTACTTTGACAAGAATATTATTTATGCCGCCCAAACTTACAAGTCTTATACAACCTGTGAATGCAATTTATCCTATGGATAAACTTTACAGATTTGCAGTTTCTAAAGATTTGAATTTTGATATTTTTTTCAATTATGATGAGAAATTCGTTAATGAATTATTTATTTTTAAATTCAGAAATTACAGGAATAAACGATTGTTAAAACTTCGTAATGCAATCCCTCAGGAAATATCGAATATTTTAACAGGAGTAATTGTGAAAAATTTGTGTGAATTGAATAAAATTGATTTGAATATGTCAATACCTTATCCAATTACGGATCAAAAATATGAATTAAGTAAAGAACACCATAAGTTTTCGATTGCTTCTCCTTCCGGAAAAGTTGAAATAATACTGCAAACTTCTAAATAATAAATAATAGCCTGAAATAACTGTTTTTTTTAATTGAATATAGTATATAAAATTTAAAGAGAGGTTAATTTAGTGGGAATTCCTAATACAATAGTAAATGTTATTAATCGGGATGGACAGACTGTAAAGTATGATATATCCAAAATTGCTGACGGAATTAAAAAAGCTATATTAGACGTAGAAAATGCAATTGAATGGATCGCTGAAAAACGCGCTAAAAAATATGCCGAAAAAATTAATTCGGAAGTGTTTGATAAATTTTATAATTTTAATTTTATATTGTCGGAATTTGTAAAGTTATACTGCGGGTTTGAACCTGATGAAAAAGAAAAAAGACTTCAGAATACTTTTGTGGCAGAACGGTTGGCAGTTATAACTGTAGAATCATTTGCTGAAATTAAAAATACGGGTTATAACAAAATAATTGAATATTCCGGAGAATTAAAAATCTTTATAAAAGATAATATAGAACGTTTTTTGAAAATTTTGAAAAAAGACGAGTTGCAGTTAAAAAATAAAATTAATGGTTATGATATTGAATTAATAACAAAAATAATTTTTGACGTTTCAGAAAAAATTATAAAGTCAGGACTTAAAAATGAACATTATTTTCCGCAAACGAGTTTTGTTCTTGATGTTGTTGAAAATGTTTTGAAAAAAATCGGAGAAGTAGAACTGGCTGAAGGATTTATGATTTTCAGGGAAGGAATGAATAAACTTAGAACAGGGGATATTTCAAAATATCAATTTACCAATAATGGTATTCACCGTGATATTTGCTTGAAAACAATTGAATGGAACATAGAAAATGATTGTGAAAACATATTTTCTCTGAATGATTGGATTTACGGCAGATCCGGAAGAAAAATTGAAGATTTGATTAAATTATCTGAAGAAAGATATATTACGGATGTAAGAAAAGTAGCTGATAAAATTATTAACAGAATCGAAGAAGTTAAAATTATTATTATTGCAGGTCCTTCAAGTTCAAACAAGACCACCACTACTTTGATTATAAAAAATGAATTGAGTAAATTAGGATTCAAACTTAAACAGCTTAACGTTGATGATTATTATAAAAATATAGATGAACAGCCAAAAGATGAATTTGGTGATTTTGATTTTGAAATGCCTGAAGCTATTGATATAGAACTGTTGAACAAACATTTTACCGAATTGCTTAACGGGCAAATTATCAAAAAACCTAATTTTAATTTTAAAATTGAACGGAGAGATTCATATTCTGATTTTTTTCTTGACAAAGATGAAATTCTGCTTATAGATTGTCTTCACGGATTATATAAAAATATGACATCTTCTGTTCCTAGGAATAAAAAATTCAGTATTTATATTGAATCAATGAACATAATAAGAAATACAGACGGAGTGTACACAAGGTGGACTGATGTCCGTATGTTGAAACGTATGATACGCGATGTTCAGTTCCGCGGTTATGAAACAAAAGAAACTTTAGCCCACTGGCCGTATGTCAGAAAAGGTGAATTAAAACATATAATACCATATATATTTTCTACTGATTCAGTTATAAATTCAGGAATACCGTATGAATTGCCTGTTTTGAAAACTGCCTTGAAAACCTTGTTTCCGGATAAAGAATTTATTGAACGGTTAAGGATAGAAGGCAGACTTGATCCGTATATACGGGGAACAAGAATTAGAAATCTTCTTGAAACCATAGCTCCAATAGAAAATTTGGATATTGTTCCTAAAACATCGCCGCTGAGAGAATTTATCGGAGGAAGCGCTTATACTATTGCGCATAATGGATAAATATTCTTTTAAAATGTTCAGATGTTTTTTTTGGAAAATTAATGAAGAAATGTTAAGAAATTGCCGGAAATTTCAGTAATACTGTTACCCCGGTTTGTTTATCTGCCGGATTAGTCTGATTTTTATCTGGTGATTTAGAGGTAATATTCTTCAAATCTATTTCCCCTCCAAGTTGTTTCATATAGTTGTAACACAAAAACAATCCGAGTCCTGCTCCGTCTGAATCCTGTTTTGTGGTAAAAAATGGTTCAAAAACATTAGGAATTGTTTCTTCATTAATTCCCTGACCGTTATCTTTTATTTCAATAATTGTTCCGTAATTATCATTATATGCAGCAATATCAATTATTCCGGAATCATGATTTATTGCATCAATCGAATTAAGAAATATGTTTATGAGAACCTGTTTGAAAATTTCTTTATCGGTTATCAATTTAAATTTTGCGGATATATTATTTCTAATAAGAATTTCTTTTTTTTTAATATTGTATTTTACAAGCAGAATGCATTCTTCAACAACTGAATTTAAATTCAGTTCTATTTTACAGACATTTTGTTTTTTTGAATAAGTCAATAAACTTTTTACTATTGATCGCGCTCTGATAATATTTGATTCAATATGCTGCAGATATTTTTTTGTTTCTGAATCTAAATTATCATATTTTTCTATTAACATTTGAGTATACCCAAGGCAGGCTACCAGCGGATTATTCAGTTCATGAGAAATTCCATTTGCAAGTTTTCCTGCAAGATAAAGTTTTTCCTGCCGGACTATATAATCCTGGGTTTTTTTTAATTCTGAACTCATAGAATTAAAAGAACTTATAACTCTGTTTATTTCAGTTATTCTGCTTTTTTTTATATTTAAATCGTATTGGCCTTGGGAAATTTTAGTTGAAGCTTTTTCTATATTACGGAGACTTCTTGTCAATCTGTGTATTAAAGCTATGCCTGCAATATAAAGAATAAACGCAATAGCTATATTTATTAGAATGAAATGTTTGTTTGCTTTATATGAAAGAATTTCTACAGGACTAATATCTCTTTGAAAAATGATTTTTACATTAGAACCGTTTATATCAGAAATATTTTTGAAAACTTCAGCAGAACTTGAAAAATTATAGGAATTTTCAATATTGGTTGAAATCTCATTTCCGTCTAATATAAAAGAAATGCCTATATTATTCAGAGTGGAAAACTGCCGTATGTATTGCGGGGAAATAATTTTTAAGGCAATGACTGAACCTATAATATTTTTTCCATCTGTTACAGGACATCCGTAAATAGAATATAATTGACCGCTGTCTATTGAAATGTTTTGAATAAAATTGTTTTTTAAAATATTAGAAGTTAAATTTTGATATTTAAATTCGGCATTAGATTTATATAATAATTTATTTGAATAATTAGTTATAAATAATTTTTCGATCCCGGCATTTTTTTTAAATTGGGTTGCTATGAATTTTATCTGATTTTTATTTTCAAGGATGATTTTAGTTTGCAATTCCATGTTTTTTACAAAAAAATCGGTAGTCGCCTGAAGTTCTTCAAAATTAAGAATATTATAAATGAAATTATCGGCTATTTTTTTTATTATGTTTATTTCATTTTCCCGGTAATTTTTTACAATTTTATCATAGCCGAAGTATGTTACAAGGAATGTTTGGCAACTTATAAGAATAAGAGCCATTATAAAAAGAATGTTTTTCAGTTTCATAAATTTTTTAATGACAATCTGTTATCAATATATTCGAAAACGGTCTGGTATTCTGAAAGAATTATTTTAAATGATTTTAAATCTTTATCTAAATAAGCAGTATAAATTTTTTCGTTTAAATACAAAAGATAGTTTGATAAAAATTTTAATCTTGGTTCTTTTCCTCCGATTTTGTTTTCTTCAATTTTTTTTGCCAGCCTGCCGTTGTAATTTTTTAATTCGTTAAGTTCGTAATTATATAGGATATAATTTGTTTTAAAGTTATATTTTTGCAGATTGTTGAATCCGTTTTTTATAAATAACCTTAAACCTTTAGTGTCGCCGAACAAATACGTTAAATTGATGATGATTTTATTTTTGAAATCCATATATTGTTCCGATAATTTTTTTTTATCTTTGAAATTTGTTAAACACAGGTTTCTAAAAATTTCGAAATCTGAAATCAGTTCATATTTTTTTTTTGCGTCATTAGAAATGTTTTGTATGATATCATTTTTTATTTTTATAAGATAGGCGTCTAATTCCTGTTTTGGTTCTGAATCGAATATCATTGACTTTATTTCATAGTCTTTTGTTAAAAACAGACTAACATATAAATTTTGAGAAGCAGATACTTTACAGGAAATACAGAGTGTAATGACAATTGTCAGAATTATAACTTTTAAATTATTCAACATATAATTTGCTTTTGGAAAATTGAATTTCTGCTGTAAACCTGTTTTCAGGATCATCACTCACAATTTTTACTTTTAAAGGTATTTTTATATTATTATGATACATGAATTTTTCATAAAATATCGAGATATTCTGATAATATATTTTTTTAATTACGCCTGAAATATTATCGATTTCAATATTTATTTTTTTATTCCATAACGAACATACGGTTTTAAAATCGTCCTGAGATAATATTTCAATTTCAGGATAACTGGACTGTTGGACTATCAGCAATTCAATGAAATCCAGTATTTTTTGTTTATCAAAATTTTTCAAGTCTTCGTTTTCTTTTTTTCCGTTTATTTCAGCGTGAATGTTTTTGCTGTCGCATTCAATTTCAATTTTAGCATAATTCATGGCAGAATACAGTTTTAATTTCAAATTAGCATTTGACCAGAATATATCGCCGTATAAATTATTTGAGTTGCCATTTTGTTCAAAATTGCATTTTATCGGACTTTTAATCAGTTTTACCGAAGGTTTCAGTAATTGAGCAATAGTTTCTGCTGTATAAATTTTTTTTTGAGCTGGAAAAATTTGATTTTTTTTTACAGCGCATCCGCTTGATAAGCCAATCAAAATGCATATAAAAATAAAATTGAAAACTAAATTACGCATTAGATATCATCCTGTTTATTCTTTTATTTTTTAGTGTGACTTTTTGAATTTCTTCGATGCAGTTTTTTATTACAGATTCGTCCTGGACCTGTTTGTTTTTTTCAGTAAGAACTTTGAAAAGTAAAAAATAAATTTTATTGATTTTTATTCTGTCAGGATTAGTGCAATTAATTAAAGAAGATATATTTTCCCAATCTTGATTTGAATATAAAACAAACAGTTTGTTGAATAATTCAGTTTCAAAAATAAGCGAAGATAATGTTCCATTGATTTCGGATATTCTTTTTAAATATGTATGAGATTCAAGAATTCTGGATATTCCGTTATTTTTAATTTCTTTAAGCTTGCCGGAATCAGGCAAATATTTTTCTATAATTGATTTAAGTTCATTTCTGGATTTATAAATCAGTATTTCTTTATCAGGAATAAACAAATCGTAAACATCCGCTTTATCATCAGTAATCATTATGGAACCGCATATTATCGATTCATAAACACGCATATTCAGACTTGTAAAACCATGAGGCCTGGTAATATTTACCGAAAATTTGTATTGAGAATATAATTTGCATAAATCATTTTGAGCAAATACCGGGTATTTATAATTTTTTTTCAATAAACTGCTTTTCATCCATTCTTCCTTGCCGTAACCGTAGATATCAGGATTGCAGGAGGATATTGTTTCAAGTGTTTCTATTCTTTCCGGAGTCGGGCCTCCTACAAAGCAGATTGTTTTGTCGCGGCTGACTGACATATCTTCACTAAAAATTTTTTCGTTTACAGCCATTGGAAAATACCCGGTGTTTGTTACTCCGCATTTATTCATTATTTTGATTGCTTGTTTATCCCACACAAAAAAAAATACATTGTGCGATTGAAAAAGTTCGAGACATTTTATTTCATCGGTATTTTCATCAAATGGTTGACCAAAATCAAAAAGGAAACATATAACAGGTTTATGTTTTAAATAATCGTATAATGTAATTTGAAGGTTTTTATCAATTTCTTCGAATATATGACTGAATATTTCTATGCCGTAACTTAGCACAATATCAGGATTGTACTCTTTAATGGAAACAATTAATTCCGCAATTTTATTATATTTAAGTTTTGGGTCTGAATTTTTATATTTTTTTACGGCCAGATCAAAATCAATAAACATTATTTCATTTCCGTGTCGGTTAAATGCATTAAGGATGTCTGTTATAATAAATTTTGCCGCTGAACTCTGTTTTATAAAACTGAATACTTTCATAAAATATTAATTGAAAAATGATTTTTAATGTTTTAAATCACTTAATGTTTTACCTGTACAAATAGAAACTTTTAAAGGAGTTTTCAACACAGCAATATTTTCCATTATATTTTTTATTTCAATTATAAATTTTTCAGAATAAATTTCAGGTAATTCAAAAATAAGTTCATCATGAATAGTCAATAAACATTTTGCGCTGAATGAATCAAGTATATTGTTGATTTTAAGCATTGCCATTTTAAGTATGTCTGCGGCAGTCCCCTGTACCGGCATATTCATAGCCATTCTTATTCCTGATTGTAGAATGTTTTTATTTTTAGAGTTAAGCTCAGGTATTTGCCTGCGTCTGCCGTATAACGTGGATACAAATCCTGTTTTAGAAGCTTCGGAAATCAAATCGTCAAAATATTTTTTTATATTTGAAAAATTTTTAAAATAATTTTCAATAAAGGTTTTGGCTTGATTATAATATAGACCTGTTTCTTCAGAAAGAGAATGAGCAGTCATTCCGTATAGAACTCCGAAATTAATAGTTTTGGCAAGTCTGCGCATATCGCTGGAAACAGAATTCAAATCTTTTAACCCGAAAATTTTTACCGCTGTAGAATTATGGATATCCTCATTATTCTTAAACGATTTTATCATGTATTCGTCATCAGCGAGATGAGCTATAATTCTTAATTCTATTTGAGAATAGTCAGCGCCGACAAATATATTTGCTTCATTTTCAACAATAAAAGATTTTCTTATATTAATTTCGTCTTCGGAACTGTTAGGCAAATTTTGGAGGTTTGGATTGACGCTAGAAAATCTTCCTGTAGATGTTCCTGTCTGATTGAAGACAGTGTGAATTTTATTGTTTTTTCCGGTGTGCTGAATAAATGGTTCAATGTAAGTATTTTTTATTTTACCGAATTTTCTGTATTCAAGAATTTTTTCTATAATCGGATGAAGAAATTTTATTTTTTCAAGAGATTCAATGTCAGTTGAAAAACCTGTTTTAGTTTTGCGTTGAGCGGGCAACTGCATTTTTCCGAATAATATTTCTCCCAGCTGTTTAGGGGAATTTATGTTAAATTCGTTTTCGCCTGCGTCATTATAAATTTTTTTCATCAATTCATCCAATTTTATTTCAAGAGTTGAATTAAGTTTTTTTAAATAATCAACATCGGTTTTTATACCGTTATACTCCATAGTTATTATCATAGGCAGTAAAACTTTTTCGATATTTTCGTATATTTGAAACTGATTTGTTTCGTTGAGTTTAATTAATAATTCATGTTTTAATTTTTTATAATAGTCGGCAAATGAACTTAAATTATATATCTGTTCATCGTTTAATTCTGATTCAAATAAATTTGTTTTTTCAAAAACAATATTATCGATTTCTTTGACATCTGATTTAAAGTAAGTAAAGAAAATTTTATAAATATTTTCATCTTTGGCTAAAATTCCATTTATAACTTTATAATCAAATAAATCAAGAGTATTATTATTAACAGGTAACCCGTATTCTAAAAAAAGTTTGCATATATTTTTTAAATCATATCCGGCAATATTTATTTTTTGTTTTATTATTATTTTATGCAGATTAATTA
>JAGOBX010000111.1 GCA_017999075.1 Candidatus Babelota bacterium
ATCTTAATCTGTATCAACTTACTGTTCTTGTTTCCTATAAGTTCAATAAGTTTTTCACATGCAAGCGATGCTATTTTATAAATATTCATATCAAATGTAGTTAACTTAGGTGTAACATATTCACAAAATTTAATATTGTCGCATCCTATAATTGATATATCTTCAGGAATCTTAACAAACCGTTCTTTCAATGCTTTTATGCATCCTATTGCAATAAGATCATTTGAACAGAATATTGCAGTAGGTTTAACCCTGCACTCCAGTATTTCTTCAGCAGCTTTGTATCCTCCGTCTTCATTAAAATCTCCTGGTCTTAAATAATCTCCTGGTAGTTTTATCTTTTTTTCATCAAGAAATTTTTTAAATCCTATATATTGATCAAGTGAATTCGGGACATTCATTGAACCGTATATAAATGCTATTTTTCTATGTCCTGATTTATAGAAATATTTTGCAGCTTCATACCCTATCTTTCTGTTGTCTGCGCAAACATAAGAAATCTCCATATTCTCCAAAAAACTGTTTACCAGTAAAAAAGGATATTCTCTGCCTGCAAAATCAATAAGATACGTATCATTACATGTCGAGCCTATATATAGCATTCCATCTATGCTTTTTTCTTTGAACATTTCCAGATATTTTTTGCTGGAGGCAAATTCGTAACTCGCCTGCTCTAAAATAATCTGATACCCGTGTTTCTTAGCAGTTTCATAAATACCGCTTAACCCTTCTCCAAAATAACGGTCGCCAATCGCGTTTTTAATATATGGGGTAACTACCGCTATCCTGTTAGTTTTAGAATTCACCAAACCCCGCGCAAAAATATTACGTGTATATCCGGTATCTTTAATAATATTCATAACTTTTTTTCTGGTTTTTTCGCTGATTTTAGAATGATTGTTTAATACAAATGATACTGTAGATGTGGATACTCCGGCAAGTTTGGCAATGTCGTTTATCGTTATCGCCATAATTTCACCTTAATTTAAGTAAAACGTTTTACCTGTGGAATTTTATTATTATAAAAATATACAATAAAATATAAAAAAAACAATTTTTATTTATATTTTATTTTTAGTAAACCGTTTTAATAACTTTTATTTTTGGTTTGGCACAAGGAAACTTTTATTTAACTTTATTTATTTTCTTTTTTTAAAGGATTTTTCAAATTCATCATCAAAATATATTTCACTTTTTTCTGGAGTCAATGATTCTTTTTCGTTTATGGCGTCAGACAATTCAACTGATTTTTCTTTATCATGCCACCAATACATATATGCAGAACGTTCATCTCCGTATTTTGACAAAACTGTTTTAGGTTTTCCGAATTTATTCCAGTACAAAAGCCTTGTAGAATTTATATTCCATAACAAAGCGTACGGATGTTCATTGAATATCAATCTGTCTATTTTCCGTATAATATCGTTTCTTTTCTGCAGTTCAAAAATTGTTTTGGTGGAATCTATAAGCATATCAACTTCAGCGTTTTTAAAACCTGTAATATTATTTCCCTGTAAGCGGTCTGCTTCTTTTGAATGCCACATTCCTTCAGCATCTTTAAAAATACCTGAACTCCAGCTCGCCCAGGTCATATCAAAACTAAATTCGTCCATACGTTTTGCCCATTCCGCAAAATCAACCAGCGAAACTTTCACCTGTATTCCTACATCTTTAAAATCTTCCGACATAATGTTTACAAATTTTTCAGTAGATTTATCTCGTTCAAGAATTTCAACTATAAATTCTTTGCCGTTTTTTTCAAGATTACCTTTTGAATTAACCGTCCATCCGGCTTCTTTAAATAATTTTCTCGCTTCATTTTTATTAAACTCTATCAGTTGATTCATACAAATATTTGTTTTATCATACAAATCTTCAAAATATGATTTATGCATAAAATACTGGTTATACATCAATTTTTCATTCATCATCTTTCTATTAATTAAATGCGCTATAGCTTTTCTTACACGCTTATCCGAAAATATTTCTTTTCTGGAATTCATTGCAAATCCTTGAAATCCGATAGGATTGTAATTATGAACATTTTGTTTTATTATCCAATTCTTATCAAATTTTTCTCCATTCGTTTCATTTACCCAAATTTTCGATATATATACAGGATAAATATCTATCTCGCCTTTTTTGAAAATATCAAATGCATCTGTAGTATTACTGAAAATTTTATGATTAATAATATCAAAATTATATGTATTTTTCATGTCCGGATAATTTCTCTGCCACCAATCTTTTCTGCGTTCCAGAGTTATAACTCTTCCTTCTATTATTTTTTTTAATTTATAAGGTCCTGACACTACCGGAAATTCAAAATTGATTTTATTGAAATCTTTATTTTTGAAATTATGTTCAGGCAGTATTATTAACCCTGATAACTCAAGCATATTCTTCCAGTGTTTTTCTCGGGCAGTAAATTTAATTGTGTAGGTGTCTATAATTTGCGGTGTTTGGAAAATTTCTAATCCCACTTTATGAACGCCTGTAAGATTTTTAGGATCCATAATTGCATCGTACGTGAATTTTATATCCGCAGATGTTACCGCTTTTCCATCGCTCCATCTCGCTTTTTTATCTATTTGAAAAATATAACTTAACCCGTCTTCTGTAATAGCCCACTTTTCAGCTATTGACGGAGAATATTCTGAAGTTAAAGGATCCATATTCAAAAGAGTATCAAATAACGAAGTAAATATGTTTAATGAAAATGTATTATTATCAAGGTAATAATTCAATGATTTCGGGGATTGACCTGAATATATATTTATACTGCCGCCTTTAACAGCATCTGTGCTTGCAATTGGATCTTTTTTCCTGGATGGTTTATTCCATTTATATTCTTCGCATATCACATTATAATTAATAATTGAAATTAATATTGCTGCAAAAAAAATCCGTTTTATAACTTTAATAATGTTCATTAATATCAATTTTTTACTCCTGACAATTTATATTTTAATTTTTTTTCCGTTTTTCAATAATGATAATTGTATCTTTTCAAGAATTTTAATTATTGAAACATTAAAAGTTCTATCCGTATATATTTTGTTACTGTTATAATTATCATTCAAAATACATCTTATGAAATTTTCATATTCAACCTTTAATGGCTCAACTATTTTAAATCTTATATTTTTTCTTCCCGAATTAAAATATTCAGTAATTCCGGTTTTATCTGAATATTTTATATTTTTATCAAAAACAACAACATTATCCTGACCGCTGATATCATCATATTTCAACATTTTATTTTCTCCGGCAACAACAATATTTCTTACTTTTTCAGGATATATTCTGTTTGCTGTAATATTTATCATAATATCATTTTTAAAAAACAAAGTACAGAATATTACATCTTCTAATTTACTTTTTATATAACTTTTTCCTGTACACGAAACATATTCAGGATAATCATTTAGCAAATATATAAAAATAGACAAATCATGCGGAAGCAGATCCCACAAAGCATTAATATTTGTCCTAAGTATTCCGAAATTATTTCTTTGAGAAACAGCATATTTTATCTTACCTACATTCTCAGTTTCCATAATTTTTTTTAATGTAGTTATCCCTTTGCTGAATAAATATGTGTGCCCTATAAACAATATTCTTTTTACATTTTCTGATATATCAAACAATTCATCAGCATGACTTTTATTTAATACAAAAGGTTTTTCTACTATACAATGCTTTCCTGATAATAATATTTTTTTTGCTATATTATAATGCGTTTCATCCGGAGTAGCTATACTTACAGCATCAACATCACTATCTGCCAATATTTTTTCAATATTTTCAGACAACATTACATCAGGATATATTTGGGAAGATAAGTTTAATTTTTTTTTATCTATATCGCAGATATATTTAAATTTAACTTTTTTTAAACGGCTAAGTATTCGGGCTATATTCGGTCCCCAGTACCCGTATCCAATCAGGGCTAATGTGATTTTTTTTTTCAACTTCGTTCACCCGGAAATTTCATAAACGGAGCTGTCATTTCTGAAGTAATTTCATTATAAACATATCGCTTCTGCCGCAAAATTTCATAAACTATTATTCCTGTTGACACAGAAACATTCAATGATCTTGAAAGTCCTGTAGTTGGAATCCAGATTTTTTCGTCGCACAATGATAATGCGCTTTTGGAAATCCCGGTTCTTTCAGTTCCCATCACTATGGCAGTTTTCCCTTTAAATTCAGATTCCCATATAGGTTTAGCATCTTCTGTCATATAAGTAGCGTAAACTTTATATCCGTCTTTTTTCACATTGTCAATAGCTTCTTCTATTGTATCGGTATATTTAATATTCAGATATTCGCTGCATTTGAAATCTATGTGATTATGACGGATTTTCTTTTTGCTTATAATTCCGGCTACTATAATATTCTTCAACCCTGAACATTCTGCTGTTCTGAATATAGCGCTTATATTATGATCATACCAGATGTTTTCCACGATAAGGCAAACATTTGTAACACGTATTGATTCGGCATAATTAATTCGTTCAATTCTATTTGACATATCTTATTCTATTATCTTAGGAACTTTATAAAATCCGTTTTCAGACTGAGGCGAATTTGAAGTTATCTGTTCGCGGCTATATGATTCAACAATTTTATCTTCGCGAAAAACGTTTTTCATAGGAATTGAATGTGATGTGGGTTCAATTTCCGAAGTATCAATTTCATTTATTTTAGACGCGTATTCAAGTATTGCATTCAATTGACCGCTGAATTTTTCAGCTTCTGCATCTGAAATTTTTAGTCTGCTAAGGCGCGCCACTTTCTTCACTTCATCCAAAGAAATACTACTCATATATTATATTATTCCCTAAAAAAATTTAATATAAAACAGTTAAACAGAATATTTAATAAACTTCTTCTTTTTTTAAATACCCGCTCTGAATCAAAACTGCATCAACACTATTTTTATCTACTAAAACAGGCTCAAATAAATATGAAAATACATCTTTTTTTCCATTATTTACAAAACAATTAGACATATTTTAAATTTGTTCTCTGGAACTTATTTTTTTTGCAAGTTCAACAGATTTGGCAGCAAGAATACGGGTATCTTTAAAAACTGTCATTGATTGCTTCCCTGTTAAGATACGTTTAACTGCCGCAAGTTCAGCATCCTGCCCTGTTACCGGAATTTTTCCGTCAAGTTTTTTTTCGGCCAATGCTTCTATACATGCACCGGCAGTTAAATCATTCGGTGCAAGAAGCGCATCAATCTTAATCTTATTGGATTTCAAAAAAGTTTTAATTATTTTTTTAGCTTCTTCAGGATTCCAGTCTTCAATATCTTTTTCAAGAACAACATTTATCATTTTTTTTTCAATGTTAGGAAGTATATATTTCATTGCTCCTTCTTTATACATCTTACAATTGTTGTCTGTCGGCGCTCCGCTTAATACAGCATAATTACCTTTCGGAACTTTTTCTGTAAGATATTTTCCTTGTAATTCACCGACTTTCACATTATCGAATGATACATAAAAATCTATATCCGCATTAAGTATCAAGCGATCATAAGAAATTACCTTTATACCTTTTTGTTGAGCTTTAAATACTATATCTGCCGCCGAATCAGCATTATGAGGAGTCAATATTAAAACCGAAATCCCTTGTCCAAACATTGTTTCACATTGTTTTTCCTGCTCAGCCTCATCATTGTCCGCAGTATAACTTATTATTTCAATTCCAGCTTTAGCTGCTTCTGACTCAATAACCTCTTTATCCTTTTTCCAGCGTTCTTCCCGTAATGTGGGAAGTGATAATCCAATCTTTATTATTTTCTGCTCTTGTTTTACCTGATCTACACTGCCTTTTAATTCAGATGAAACTTCATCACTGCTTTTACTGCATCCTGAAATATATAATATTCCTAACATTAAAAATAAAGATATTTTAACAATTATAAATATTTTTTTATTCATTATCTCAAAAAATTGCATGTTTTTTAATTAATCAAAAAAGTAATATTAGCCTTATATGTGCTTTCATTTACAGATATCAAAAATTCAGATTGAAGAAAATTGTATGTTTTTTTATCAAAATTACGGTTTTCCAAAATTACAGGCACTGAAATATTAGTTTCTACATTATATACTTCTGATAAATGAGTCGCTGTATTTCCAAATATCATATTTGAAAATTCTTTCAATGTTTCCTGAACAATTTTTGAACGCTCCATTTTCATCCTGTTCAATCCCATTACTTCCATAATCTTCCCAACAAGTTCTTCATCCATTGATAATATCGCGCATCCTTTAAAACTCTTGTAAAATATTAACGCTGACGATAAATCTATTTTCACTTCTTCAGGTTCAAGCACAACACAACTATGAAAACGCAAATTAAACTTTTTTAAAAATTTGGTGAAAACTTTTTCTATTGCTAATTCCACGCTCCTCAAAAAATAATCTGCAACATGACTCATTTCAGAAGGAATTACCATATTTTTAAGTTCTTCGGATATTTTGATTATTCTGCAATTATATACCGCATCATTAGTTTCAAAAATATTTTTTTCAATTATTTCAGCTTCTATTCGTTCAGTCGATATATTTATTAACACAAGTTCAATTTTATCCCCGGCTCTTATTGTATTATCCTTTGAAGAAAACATAAGTCCGTCAGAGCTCATATTTTCAACTATTCCAAATATAATTTTGCCGTTTAAAAATATGTTGGTTCCTACAAGTAAATTGTATCTTGATAATTTTCTTCTATCTGTAGTTATATCCATAAATATAATTTCCCCGGTTTACTTAAATAAATTTAATTTATTATTATATCATTTATTTAATTTTTCATGCAGTGATTGATTATTCATTTTTTTACAAAATCTGTAAAAAATTTTATAATTTGATTTGTTTTTCTTGAAATAAATATTTTATATGTCAAATGTTTATCATAAATTTCGATTCTATATCGGTTATCTTATCGATCCGCTTCTGATGTCTGCCTCCGGCATATGGAGTGTCTATCCATGTTTTCAATATAAGCTTTGCTTTTGGAGAAGCTAATACGCTTGCGCCAAGACATAACATATTTGAATTATTATGTTCTTTGCTGCTGATAGCAAGAAAAACTTCATTGCATGCAGAAGCCCTGATTCCTCGAACTTTGTTCGCTACCATTGATGAAGCTATTCCTGTTCCATCAACCATTATTCCGTATTCATATTCTCCGGTAGCAACTGAACGCGCAACTAAAAATGCTATATCCGGATAATCTACAGGATCCATTGAATATGCTCCAAAATCTTTAACTGCATATCCCAATTCAGCTAAATATTTTTTTAATTCTTCTTTCAATTGAAAACCGCCGTGGTCTGCTCCTATAGCTATCTGCATATTTACACTTCCGTAATTATTTTTTTTTTATAAGTTTAATTTTTTTGTGCAAAATCATATCTTTGGCTGAAGGAGTTATTATTGATTTTGAATTTATTTCTATTGTATCAAAATTCTTTTTTATAGCATTCTTTATATCTTCTTCAACTATAACTTTTTTATTTAACAACTGGTATGGTAATCCGTTAGACTGAGAATGAATTTCTTCAGCTTTTTCTTTAACTTTTAATGAAGATTCGGTTTTATTCGAAATTTTAACAGGAATAATATTTGCAGTCTTTAATTTTTCAATAACAATTCCGCTTACTATTTTTGTCAATTCTTCCAAAGATATATCATTATGCATATAATTTACACCTTTATTTTTTCATAATAACTTGTTCAATCATATTATTCTTAAATAATCTATCATTGAACATCTGCGCATCCTGGTAAAAGTCCGGGGACGAGTTAACCCGTCTCCTGTGGGCGAAGCTATTGTAAATGTGGTATATCCTTCGCCTCCAAATCCAAGTCCTGCGCATGATGGACCGTTTTTAACAAAAATTGATACATTCATAAGTTTACCCATTTGAGTCAAGCGGTCAACATTCATAGAATGCATCATTGCAGTATGAAAATAATTGTGTTCTGCTTTATAAGCAAGCTCAAGTGCTCTATCAAAATTTTTCACTCTGCTTAACGGCATTACCGGCATCAATTGTTCAATATATATAAGTGGATGATCATTCGGCACATCTGCAAACAGCAATCTCGTAGTGTCAGGCAAATTCAATCCTAATTCTCTAGCTATAACATTCGCATTTCTCCCAACAAAATTCCTGTTTACTACTGCTTCTTCTCCTTCTTTTTCAGGCATCTTAGAAATTATTTTCGTCATAAGTTTATCAAGTTGTGACAAACTTAATTCATATCCGTTATTTTTTTTAAGAGATGATTTGAGCTTTTCTGCAACTGCATCTACTACAAATATTTCTTTTTCCGCAATACATAAAACATTATTGTCAAGCGATGCTCCTGTTATTATGCTTGCCGCTGCTTTGTCTATATTCGCAGTTTCATCAACTACTACAGGCGGATTCCCGGGACCTGCCGCTACAGTTTTTTTGCTTGATTTCATTGCTTCATCAACTACTGCAGGACCTCCTGTCACGCATAATAATTTTATTTTCGGATGAGTAAACAATATTTTACCGCTCTCAAGAGTAGGCTGAAGAACTGTTGTCACGCAATTAGCCGGACCTCCGCTCGCAATTATAGCATTATTGATTGTCTCAACCGCAAGTAATGAACATTTTCTTGCCGCCGGATGCGGATTAAATACAACCGTATTTCCAGCAGAAATCATCATAATTGAATTGTTGAATACTGTTTCTGTCGGATTTGTTGACGGTGAGATTGATCCTATAACTCCATAAGGCGCCCATTCCTGAAGAGTCATTCCTCTATCGCCTGTAAAAGCTTCTGTTTGAACATCTTCAACTCCAGGTGTTTTCAATATCGCAAGTTTATTTTTTTCAATCTTATCTTCTGCTCTACCCATTCCTGTTTCTTCAACCGCAATCTTCGATACTTGAACAGTTACTGATAATGCATATTGACGAATCGCCTGAATGTATTTTTTCCTGCGGTCTAATGTAACTTTATTTAACTCCAAAAAAGCTTCTTGAGCAGCTTTTATTGCATCATCCATTTTTTCAAATATCCCATTCTTCCCGGAAGGTTTAGGGTCATAATTCGCGTTTCCTCCCGAAGAAATCAGTATTTCTTTATTAATTGAAATATTTGCAATAACTTGCTGTACTATATCTTTTATTTCATTTTCAGCGATAACCGTCATAAATATCACCTTGAAATTGCCGGACCATGATTATTTTTAATTTACATAACATT
>JAGOBX010000112.1 GCA_017999075.1 Candidatus Babelota bacterium
AGCCGCGACCATGCGCTTATTATTACCTTTAACCCGCATATTTCATTAATATAGAACAAATATAATGATTCTCGGAAAATTAAAAATAATCAGTATAAAATTAAAAAAAAGTATACAAATCAAAAAAAATATTCGTATTAATACAAAAAATGAATTTATAAAAACCGAAAAATTATAGTTTTGCGCAGACTTTTCCCATATCTCAGGATTTAAGAAAATATCAATGATTTGATTAAAGATAAATTATTTTATTGTTCAATTTAAATTAACGCAAATTTGTCCGAATAATTCTTAATAAGGAAAATAGCTTGCTATTTTGAATATTATTTTTCTGCTGTTTGAAACTATCAATGCCGCAATCTTTATAAATTTAGTTCGTATGGTAGAACATTGAGCTTTTGCGTATTCCGTATTTTTCAGCGCGATACTGCTGATTGAAATGTATACAATTTTCCTCCAAAATGCTGTTTTTATAAGGATTTCAGATACTTTTAGTATACAACATTTTGGAGGTATTTGTAAGTATTAAATATCGCTGAAACCTATATTTTTATAAGTGTTTCAGCATTTTGCATTTGTCATAATGCTTAAAAATACGGAGGTAATATTATTCATATATGATTTAAAATTATTATTATTTTTAAATCAACATAAGGCACTTTTTAAATTAATGACATTCGCCACCGTGCTCTTTACATTCCGAAAGCCCGCCAAGTTCGTTTTTAAAAAAATTATCAAGCGCAGATTTTGCTGTGCCTTCAGCTCCAAAAACCTTTACTCCTGCATTTGCAAATTTCATCTGCGCACCACCGCCCATACCGCCTGCTATGACATAATTAATTCCGTATTTTAAAATTTCATCAACTGCTACACAACCGCCGCCGCCGTGAACCGTATTGTTCTTATAAACATTAAAACTTTTAACTTTCTGATTTTCAATTTCAGCTATCAGAAAATTTTCGCACTGGCCGAAATGCGCGCTAATCATACTGTCCATTCCTTTGTTTTCTAAAATAACCATACCTATTTTCATTTGTTTTTCATCTCCTCTAAAATTATTTTTATTTAAAATTTTACTCGCTATTATAGAAAAAATATCTCTGTAAATTGATGATTTTTCTGTAAACAATTCCATTATTTTGCCGCAATCCATTTTTTCTGCAACTGCTGGAATAATCGGCAATTTGCCTAAAGGCTCAATATTAAATTTTGCATAAAGCGAGTCAGCGCCTGCGCCTTTGAGTATATCAATTTTTTCAAGGCAGTGAGGACACTGAATGAATCCAAAATTTTCGATTACTCCAAGAACAGGCATATTAAGTTTATTACAGAATTCAATGGATTTTCTGACATCTGATAAAGCTATTTCCTGAGGCGTTGTTACAATTACGCCTTTAGCTCCTGTAATATCCTGTGCAACTGTCAAAGGTTCGTCGCCTGTTCCCGGAGGCGAATCAATAATTAGAAAATCAAGATTTCCCCATAATGTATCCGAAACGAACTGACGAATAATTCCGATTTTCAGCGGCCCGCGCCAAATTAATGGAGAATCAGTATCTTGAAGAAAAAATTCTACGGACATTAATTTCAGATTATCATTTATTTGTATCGGAATAAATAAACCGTTATCAGATTTTAAACTTTGATTTTTAACACCAAACATAGTTGGTATACTCGGTCCGTGCAAATCGACATCAAGCAAACCTGTTTTATAGCCGAGCAGCGATAATTTAGCGGCAAGCGAAGCAGCAACAGTACTTTTTCCAACACCTCCTTTGCCGCTTAATACGACAATTTTATTTTTGATTTGCTGCAGATGTTCTGTCAGGCGAATCGCCTGAAGTTCCATCTCCAAATCTTGTTCTTGATTGTGGTTTTCTCCGCAACCCATTTAAATCAACTCCTTTATATTTTATAATAAAATTATTTCCCTTGATGTCCAGGCAAATCAGCATTTAATAACTCTTGTAATTTTCCTGCTTTATAATCAGAAATCACCTGTTTTACTGTGCCTGACGCATTGCCGAATGTTTTTATTCCTGCTGCATGCAAAGTTTTGATAGCATTAGGTCCTAAATGTCCAGTAATTACAACCTCGGCATTTTTGTCTGCCGCAAATTGTGCTGTATGAATACCTGCTCCGCCTTGAGCTATAATATTTGCATTTTTTTCTACTTCGAATTTTTCTGTGTCTGTATCAAAAAAAATCAAGAACTGACACCGCCCGAAACGCGGGTCAACCTGAGAATCAAGATTCCCGCCTAATGATGAAATTGCAATTTTCATTTAAATAACCTCCTTATGCGTATATTTTCTCATATTTGGCATGCTTCATGAAATGTCAGGTTTAAATTTTCCCTATTTTTCTCTATGAAATGGCCAAGTTGTTATTCCTCCTTCCATAACTTTTACATTATTCCAGCCGTTTGCCTGGATTATACGTGCCGCTTCGTAGCCGCGCAGCGAGATTTTACAATATACAATTATCTCGGCATTTTTATCAGCCGGCAATTCAGAAAGGCGTTTGCGCAATGCTCCAAGCGGGATAAGCATCTCGCCAATACCGAGCCGCATTTCTTCAAACTCCTGTGGGGAACGAACATCAAGATAATAGGTGTTCTCTTTTTTATTCACTTTTTCCATTACTTCAAAGGACGATATTCCTTTGAACAATCCGTTCATCTTATTTTCAAGCGTATGACAGGCGGCGATAAAATTATCGATTGCCAGAGTGAATGGCGGAGCGTAAGGCAAGTCAGAATTTACAAGTTCCGCAATTGTCAGTTTGCCCATAATAGCAATAGCCGCCTGCGCAATCTGTTTGCTGACATCGCCTGCGCCGACACATTGAAAACCGAGCAGCCTTCCTGTTTTATTATCAGCCGTAATTTTGCTGATGAGAATTTTTCCTTTCATAAAACCAGGTTTATCAGGACCTGCAATAATAACGCTTGTTACATCAAATCCTGTTTTTTTCGCTTTATATTCTGACATTCCAGTTGAACCTGCAGAATAATCAAAGACCTTACAAATGCCTGTATGAATAGTGCCCGGAAATTTTTTGATATTACCGCGTATTGCATTTTCACCTGCTACCCTGCCTTCAAGATTAGCAAGGTCGCCGTAAGGCGCATTGTTTTTGATGCCTGTAAGCAGATTCGGAATTTCAATGCAGTCTCCTGCAGCATAAATATTTTCGTCAGATGTCTGCATAAATTCATTAACTTCTATTGCTTTTGTATTTCCGATTTTCAAGCCTGCTTTCTCGGCAAGCGTTTTATTCGGTATAACGCCGATAGCGACAACTGCAAGCTCACAGGGAAGTTCTGTCCCGTTTTTTAATTTTACAGCTGTTAGTTTTCCGTTTTCTCCAAGAAATTCAGACACAGCATTATTTGTTATAACATTTGCAGCTTTTGTTTTTATATGATTTTCCATTATCTTTGCAAGTTCTGGATCGAGAAACATAAGTATCTGCGATTCCTGTTCAATGACAGTTATTTGAATGCCTGCAAGCTGCAGCGCTTCACAGGTTTCGATGCCGATAAGCCCGCCACCAATAACAACCGCCTTCTTGATTTTTTTTTCATCACGGATTTTCCTAAGAAAATCAGCGTCTTCCATTGATTGCAAAGTTGTAATGCCGCCAAGCTCTTTCCCAGGCAAATCAGGCATTCTCGGCGTTGCGCCTGTTGTCAATACGAGCGTATCGTATGGCAATTCAAATTCAGTATTATCCTTCAAATTCAGGCATTTGACTTTTTTATTTTTTCTGTCAATATCAATCGCTTCGGTTTCGTTGTAAACTTTTATTGCTTTCGCATTATTGAAAAAATTGGGATCGCGCACTGCGCCTGCCGGAGTACTTATCAGCTGATTTCTATCGTCAAAAACTCCGCCTACATAATACGGATATCCGCAAGAAGCCATTGAAAGATATTTGCTTTTTTGAATGATTGTTAATTCAGCATTTTCATCAAGCCTCCTTGCGCGTGCCGCTGTTTTCGGACCTGCCGCAGACCCGCCGATAATAATAATTTTTTTTGATTGTTTCATTTTTTTCTCCATAATATTTAAAATTTTAGTTTAATTTTTTTCGCCTTTTATAACTATAAAATTTCCTTCGCCGTAACCATCCTTAAAATTTTGAATGGATTTAATTTTTTTGTAATCTCCGAATATTGTCTGGATAATACGGATATTCTTGAATTTATGCTTAACCAGTAATTCAACGATTTCTCCTGTAGAATAAAATTTTGCCTGACTGTAAAATTTACTTTTTTCTTTATTCTTCTGATACAGTTCGCCAAGCGGACTTTTGCTGTCAATAAATGCAATGATTATCTGCCCGCTATTTCTAAGTATACGCATTGTTTCTGCAATAGCCTGAGAAGCGTCGTCAACAAAGCATATTGTTGTTATCAACAGCGCAGTATCAAAAATATTATTTTTCAAAGGCAGATGTTCAGCAATACTTCTTATAACAGGAATATTGCAGTTTCCAGATATTTTTTTTATCATTGCAGGCGATGGTTCTATTCCATATCCAATATTTAATGGCTCGGCAAATTTGCCGGTACCTATGCCGATTTCTATGTTTTTTCCTGAATTATCAAGAAAATATTTAATTGCCGCAAGTTCTGAATGATAAACAAATTCATTATCCACAAACCATTGTTCATAATCATTTGAATATTTTTCAAACGCTTCTATTTTCACTTGTTTTGTCCCCATAGTGAGTCATTACCGAATTTTTTGAACCACCAGTCATCGACTGATTCAGTTTCAGATATTTCTTTTTCGTCAAATTTAAACTTGTAATTCTCAATATAATCTATCAATATTTTTTGCGCGTCGATAATCTCTATTGTTTTCTGTTTACAGATTTCATCTGATTCTCTGCATTTGTCAGGATGCCATTTTTTTATTAATTTTTTATAGTGCGCTTTCACATCTGTATATGAAACCGGTAATTCCAATTCAAGTGTTTCAATTGCTTTTTTTAATGCTTCAATTTTTTCTTTTTTCATAGATTTTGTCCTTTTTGGTTGCCACAAAGACACCAAGACACTAAGTTTTAATTTTTCTTTGCGTCTTCGTGACTTCGCGGCTAATTTAATAAACTTTTCTTTGCTATTTATTCACTTTATATTTCATCAATCTTTATTTTATTCTTCCTTCCTTTGCGACTTCGCAGCTATAAATTTATTTTCTTGCCAGTCTCAAGCGTTTCGCAATTATGTTTTAAAATTTCTTTCAATTGGTTAAGACGGTTTCCGCCTGTGCAATGTCCAGGATAAAGCATAATTTTTTTTTGTTTCAACATATCCGTCAATTTGAAAAAATAGTTATCCGTAACCTTTTCAAGATGCAATCCGCCAATAATAGTTTTTATTTTTTCAGTTTTAAAAAACGAGCTTACAGTTTTAATAATGTGTTCAATGCCTGTATGCGAACAACCCGAAAGTATTGACAATTCATTGTTATTTTTATATACCAGAATAATTTCATCGTTAAAATTATCTTCAACAAAATTTTCTTTGGTATCTTTAATAAAAAAATAATCTTTTAAAATGCTTTTTCCATTTGATAAGCGGATTATAAAAATATTATCGCTTAATTTTAATATATCATTTACATATATAATCTTGAAAAAATCAGATAATTCTTTTTCAATTATAAAATCATTACTTATCTTTTGATATTCAGAATTATTTTTTTTATATTTTGTCGTAAAAAATTTTTCGCCAATAATCAGATTAGGTTTATTATCAAAAATTTTTTTTAAAACCTCAACGCCGCCTGTATGGTCATAATGATTATGGCTGATAATTAAGAAATCAGTTTGTTTAAGATTTATTCGTAATAATTCAGAATTTTTTATAATATTTTCGCTTACGCCTGTATCAAACAATATTCTGTTTTTTTCTTCTTCAATAAAAGCGGAAAAACCGTGTTCTGCATTTAATTCAGAAATATTAGATATGTTATCAACTAAAATTTTAATTTTCATATAAATCCTTGGTTAATTATTTTTTGCATGCGCTAAGACAATATTGCCGATATCAAAACCAAGATGTCTGGAAACAACTT
Source organism: Candidatus Babelota bacterium (assembly GCA_017999075.1). Lineage (GTDB taxonomy): Bacteria > JAGOBX01 > JAGOBX01 > JAGOBX01 > JAGOBX01 > JAGOBX01. The sequence continues at coordinate 6,094 of JAGOBX010000112.1, forward strand.
CGCATTTCACTTTCAATAAATAAAATAAACGCTCATCCTTAATGTTCGACATAGTTTCATAATTACCCTGCCCTTTACTTATGATTAAATGAACGGAATTAAAAATCTTTTGAAATTTGTTTGAACAGCGTTCAAGAACTGTACCAGGCGCTGCCAGTCCCGATGATATTACTTTACATATTTTATCAAGTCCAATATAGCGCGCATCTTCCGTTGTGGCATCGTTTATTACAGGTGAATGACGGACTGAATAAAAAATCTCTAATTTCGGATATTCGTCTGCCAGATATTCAACCAGGATTTTATCAAATACAATTTCACCTGCATTATCGCCAATTATCAGCAGCGATTCCGCCTTTGCCAATCGCGAAGCAAAAATATCAATAGATTGTCCTTTTAATAAAAGATAGACATAACGCTCAAGTTCGGAATTTAAATCAATTTTTTCTACAATCGCAAAATCAATTAAATTACCGAATGCGGATAACTTAATTGCAGTTGTCAACTTATCACTCGAATTTTGTAGAATTTCTTTTAACTGCAGATATAATTTCAACGCTTCATCATTGCTCCATTTTTTTATTTCTTTATACGGGTCAACGCATTTAGTTAATGTATGTATGATATTTTCAATTTTTTCTGCAATAAGCGGCGGCGGCAATTCGCCATCGCATTCTATCAGTGTTTTCAAAACTTCATCAAGTATTACTTTTTGTAAAACATCATCGCAACCTGTTTTCCGAGCAATTTTTAATGATTGTTTTACAAAACATCCATAACAATCTAAATAAGTTTTCATTATGAATTCTCCATATTTTTTTATTCTTGCCACAAAGACACGAAAACACTAAGTTTTAATATTTTTTTATGTCTTTGCGCCTTCGCGAATAATTTAAATATAATTTTTATAATTTACTTTATATCTCATCAATTTTTTTTTATTCTTTGTGCCTTTGTGACTTCGTGGCTAATTATAATATAACTCTCTTTATACCGTCTTTAATAAGCGCGACATTAAAATTAATAATAAACACAAGCCTTTTATTTGTTAATTTTAGATGACTTAATAATTGCGCTGTCCAAATATCATTCGGCTTATCAACTGCTTTTAATTCGCAGATTATTATATCTTCAACTAAAACATCTAATCTTAAACCTTCATCAAATATTAATCCATCGTAATGAACGGGAACATCTACTTGTCTATTGTATTTTAAACCTTTTTTTTTAATTCATGGCAAAAACATACTTCATAAATTTTTTCGAGCAAACCTGGTCCTAAATTTTTATGAACTGTAAACGCAGAATCAACAATTTTTTCTGCGACTGATTCTTCATAATCAGAAAGTCGTTTTAACTCCATATATAACCCCGTTTTTTTGCCACAAAGACACCAAGACACTAAGTTTAATATTTTCTTTGTGTCTTCGAAACTTCGTAGCAAATCATATATTTAAATGCGGATTCACACGCCGCAGAATATTGTGCATACACATATAACCTTTGTCAGCGCAGGATTCTTTCGCGCCTTCGCAAACAAGGCCGTGCAGCATTTCTCCCATATAATTCATTTTTTTTTGAATCACAGATATGCTTTCATTTTTATAATATAAAATGCCGGCACTCAAAGCCAGCGATGCTTTTTCACTGACTCCGCATTGTTTGGAAAGCAATCCTTTTTTTTGAGTTAAATAAATCTGCGTCAGCAATGCAAAAATAAATGCAGGCAGGACTTTATCGCCATACATTTTATAAAGTTTATAAAATGGTATTGACAGAAATAACCCCTGATTGCCTGAACCAGTGAATGTGCAGATTGACAGATAAACGCCTGACATTCTTTGTTCAATCAGGCGGGCAATGGCTTCACTGACATCATTAGTTTTCAAATCATCAAATAAGCTGCCATTTGTCCTTAAAATATATTTCCCGAATTCTTCTAATTCCGTATCATGCATTTTGACAATATCGCTGATTTCTTCAAGCCCTTTAAGCATATAAGTTTTTACCGTTTTTTTGGAAAAAATAATTTTATCATTAATTTTAAATGAAATAAGATTATCGTGTTTGTCTTTTATAACCGCTTCATAGACATTTCCACCGATAAACAATTCACTTTTCAGGTAAAAACATTTTTTATTTAATTCAATAATTTCCAGCCAGTTTTTCTTCTGCAACATTTTATTGACAGTATCAATCTGCTCGTTTGTAATTTTTGAAAAAACATTAAACTGCGGATTCGCGCTGAATATTCCCATTGCCGCTACTGCCGCAATGCCGCGCGTTTTCAATCGTGGAACACCTGCCGTGTCTGCGTTTCGTAAAATATCTTTATTTGCCGATAATCGCGCTTTAACGTTATTCGAGTTTATTTTTATTTCAGGACAATATTTTCTGATAGCGGCAAAAGCGTAGGCAATTGCAGCCGGTTCAGTGCAGCCGATAACTTCAATAGTTTCACTTTTCAATAAATCAAGTATTCTGTTCATTAACAACCTCAATATCAGTAAATGTAATTGCAGTTTTAGTCAGCATATTTAACAACCAAAAAAACTGCTAAACCCCCAAAATGATTAATTTATTTTCAAATTATAATTTTGGGGTAAACCTTCCATCATCTTTATTTTTTTCGCAATTTTGTGACTTGCTGTCAAGCCAGCCGATTTTTTCAACATCAAATATATCGAAATCCGGAACATACGGCTTGATATCAATAACAGGCGTTTTGTTTAGCATATCGACATTTTCAATATGCAGAATATTATTTTCCACTCGAATCAACCGAACAACCGATAATCCTATTTTATTAGGCCGTTTCGGTGAACGAACAGAGAAAATGCCGTGCTCGCAATCATCAAGAAACGGTTTGACTTTCAAGCTTACTTCATTTATTTTATGAAAATAATACAACACATAAATATGATAGAATCCAGCAATATCCGTCAACCCGTCTTTGAATTTTTCGAATATTTCAATTTCACCTTTTATACCTATGGCGCCACGCGGTTGTATTAGAGTGCCTGTCTGTTCAGTATATGGCGTATGAATAATTCCTATTGGTTCTAAAATAATTTTGTTTTCCATTTGATTTTTCTGAATAAAGTTCTGATTTTCATAACAATTTACTTCTATTTACCTCT
>JAGOBX010000113.1 GCA_017999075.1 Candidatus Babelota bacterium
GAAAGTACTATTTCATTACAATGAGACATTTCAAGATGGCGTTTGAATTTCGAATCAAATATCTCGGCGCAGGAATAAATATGTTTATTCAACGAATCAATTGTCATTATTGTCATTACAGTCCGAGAATCTATTTCCTGCGGAGAAGCAGAAAATGAAGTATCTGCAAGGACAAGAATTCTACTTGCGGTTTTTATATTAGCTCTCAGAAGCGAAGCTTCTTCAACAAAATCTCCGTATATATAATGTAAATCCCTTAATTCAGGTTCTGATTTTAACGTTGAAATATCGTTCTGATCACGCATATTAATTAATACAACTTTATCTGATGTATACGACGGATTCATCTTCAGTATTTCAACTAAAAATTCAAACATGCCTTCACGCCATCCGCATATAATAAAATGATCTTTTAAATTTTGAAGTCCAGTCAAGCCGCGTCCCTCCTTTAATTGTTTTTCTACCAATAATGTCGTTATAGAACCGGTAACGACTCCGACTAACCCTACCCCTATTATTAAGACGAATATATCTAAAAATCTCCCAAGCGGAGTTTTGGGGCTTATATCACCGTAACCGCAAGTTGAAACTGTTACTACTGTCCAGTATAAAGAATCTAAAAAAGAACCGTAACCATCATTATATTTTCTTTCAATATAATAAAATATAACAGCTACCGCAAAAATAAATACTAATGCCATAGTGAATATTTTTGCATTCTTATTGGAAGTGAAAAAATATATGATATTCTTATATATCTTAATGATTATTTTTTTTATAAATTTCAAAATATTCATTTTTATCAAGATAAAATATTGTCTATTAAAGAATAAGATTTATTTTTTTCAAAAACTATATTTTTATTGGTTCCTTCGACTTTTTCTCTTTCACTCAAATATGGTAAAAATAACAAGTTATTCAATATTACAAGCATTTCATTAATAAATAATTCCGTATTCTGTATTCTGTAAACGTTTATTTCTTCTTTTGAAATATAATTGTCTGCATAAATAAATCCAAAAAACTTATCGTGAAATTTAAGCTGAGACACAATAAAATCACTTGATTCGAATTTTGCTTTTAATCCGTTTATTATTTCATCTGTCATCAAATTGGTATTCGGAAATTTCATACTCATTCCATGTTTTGCAAAATTTGATTCAAGATTATTTTTTACTTTCTCAGCATCAAATTCAACTGTTTTAGCCAATTTTTCAAAACTATTGCCGTAATAAGGCAGTTTATCATACATCTGCAATGCATCCGAAAGTTTAGGATTAAATTTATAATATTCTTCTTTATTTGAAAATTTTTTTATAAGTTCTTCTCTGGTGTTGGCGCCTATAGCTGAAAAACAATAAAATTTTCCGGTCTCAGAATTCTTTATAAAAATAGCAGCCCTGTCATATTTCAGATAAATTTTACTTGTCAATGATATTATTATATAATTAAAATGTTTTTCTATATCGTAGGTTTGCTGAAAATGAGAATATACTGTATTTAATGTTTCTATTCTATTAATATACAGGTACAATCTGTCAAAACTGTCATTTAATTTTTTTATAAGATATTCATATGACCGTGTCAGCATATTTATTTCATCATCGGTTGCTGACAATTTCTTAAAAGGATCTGTATCGTCAAAAGCGATATTTCGTTTAGCTTTAAAAGAAATAATATTTTCTTTAAGCTCACTGGATAAATGCACTATTCTACGCAGCATCAATCCGTCAAGATAAAAATTTAAAACTATTATCGTTACTATTACTGTCAAAATTGATATTCCAACTATAAATGCCTCAAGTAAATGAAGTCCTTTACTTAAATTTTTCAAACTATATAATATTAAATAATTATTTGATGTCTTTATAAACAGGATTTCCTGTTCATCTATACTTACTTTTTTGATTTTATCAAAATCATTTGATATTATATTAAAATCAGATTGAAAATGAAAATACTCAAATAATTCTGAATTTAACAGTCCTGATATAAAACTAAAACTTCCTGATGAAATTTGTCTCCAATCTGTTTTTGCAATTAATCCGTTAAAAAATTTATTATCAACATTATCAATATTATTAAAAAATTCTGTATCAGAAACAGAAGATTTACTCAATTTTTCAAATTCGGCAATCGTAGATTTTCTGTTATTTATAAACTTCCATTCAATTATTTTTTTCAAATCACCAAAATTGTTATATCTTACTTTTTCAATGTTATCCGGTGAAATACTGGTTATTAATTCCTTATATTTATTTAACTCCGTAAGCTGGACAGTATCAGATAAAGACTGAATTCTTAAAATTGATGGTTCATTATTAAAAATATTCTTTATATCAGAACCTGATTCTATGCTTGATTTAATCAATTTTAAATATTTAATTTCATTGTTAAGTAAGGTGTCAGCCTGATAATTAAATATGATATATCCTAAACTCAATATAACTATTAAAGTGAATGAACTCAACCCTGCAAAAAATTTTTGTTTCAACTGGCTTTGAGTTTCTTTTGTAAATTTCAACAATCTGAATATTCTCAGCGCTCTTGTAAATCTTAACAGTTTAACGCTGCGCATACTTTTTATCGCTGGAGTCAATATAGGCAGAGATGATAAAAAATCTATCCATCCGTAATCAAATAAAAAATATTTCCATTTTCCAATCCAGAATTTAATTAGAAATTCTAATGTGAATATGACCAAAAAAATTATATCAGCTTTTTCAAAAAATAAATCCCATCTATTTGAAAAATCAACAAGTTGTGGAACCAATAAACTTATAACCGACAACATAACGCACAGCATTATGGCTGTATTAAAAATTTTGTTATTAACAACTATACGAAAAAATTCAAATGTGGATTTATATAATTTTGTTAATTTAGAATACATATATTATTACCGTATTTTAAAAATTTAATTTTAAAAATATTTTGTTTACTTATAATTTTATAAAAAAAGTATTATACTACAATTTATTTTTCTGTCAAACTTAATGATTTTATTTTTTTGTGATTTTTTTCAGTGAAAAAAATCACAAAAAAAACACTTGTAATAATTTTGTTTATATAATATATTTTAATTATAGATATATAATTAAATTTTAAATAAAATTCAGGGGTGAGATAATTATGGAAAAAGTTAAAAAAAATATATTAACTTTTGGAGTTATTGCTTTGCTTGCTATATGTTCTGCGCTGTTAATTACATGCGGAGACAGTAATAATAGTTCTGCAAGTAACACTCTCCATGCTCCGGCTCTTAATTCAATTTCTGTAAACGACGGATATTCTAATAATAAACTTTCCTCTGTTGATCCAGGTATGTATATAAATTTACAATATGCAACTGAATTTGATCCTTCTGTAGAAACAGGAGATACATTGACTCTCATTCAATCATCATTTCCTGACACAGGCTCCATCCCTTTATCATTTTATTTAATTGATGCTGCTGCTTATAAAAACGATACTCAAGCCGAACAAATAACAGGATTAGACACAAACTATTTTTCAGTATTACTTGGTTCAAGTTTTTATAATTATCAAGGCGGAGAAGTTGATTTAGTTATACCTGAAGACGTTCCAACAGGATATTACAGAATAGTATCATTCATAGATCCGAATAACAATTACAATATAGTAAACAGCAACGGAGTAAAAACAAGTTATATGTCAGATTCATTTTTAGTTACCAATGCTGATTCAAGCTGGGTTGAAATTACAAGTTTTAATGCAACTTCCAAAGTAGCAGTTTATTCTGATTCAGACTGGTTAAGAAATGGCAAACCATATTTATATGATACTCAAGTTATAGCTCAAACAATATTGCTGGATAATACAAACGGAGATACTGATTATAATGCTAATGACTCTTCCACGTGGACATACGCTACTACATTTGACACAAAAATCATAAACCGTTCCGGACATATTCAGGTTAATTTTGATTTAACCCTGAGAGGAAAAATTGCAAAGGTTACAGATACCACTTATGTTTCATTTTATCTCAGCACCTGGCAGGAAAAAGGCGCGGCAGCAGGAGTTGACAGCGCAACTTACTGGGCCAATTTAGGGCTGAATCAGGCTGCATTAAACTGGTTCAATAACAGTATGCCGGCAGATTATTATGTAACTCCGACAAACCTGTGGCAGGAACTTAAAGTTCTGTATAAAGGCGATTCAGTTACTCCTGACAGATTTGACTGGTATTTCCCTGTTGCTGCAGGATCAGACAGCAAATATATTTCAGATACAACAGTTGAACCTCCAGCAAACATTTTAGCAGATGATATTGATACCTGGCTTGTTGGAAGCACAATTCATTATAAATATTATGATCGGGGAAGAGGCAGAACTCAAGTAAGAAATTCATTCACTCTTGACTTATGGATTCCTGACACTACTGCAAGGATGATAGATTACATTGATTCATTATGCGGAAAATCCGTATGGAGACTTGTAATGTATGTCGAAAATAGGGAAGCTGGAATATTTGAAGACGATTGGAGCGTAATAGAACAGTTCCGCGCAGAAGATTATGTCAGGTTCGTAAAAATCAGGCATGATGATTTATTCCCTGACGGAACCAGGGCGCCTAAATACGCAGGTTCAAACTGGTGGAAGTTCAATAATTATAAAGCTGGCATTGACAGAAATGATTATACTGGATCAGGCGGCGGTTTCGGATGCAAATTTGCAAATTATGATGAAATATATGCTGCTGCAGGTTATGACGGAGGTTTTATTGAAGAAGACAATGTTCAATACATAGACGTTACAGTATTTGGTTTCAACATTCCTATTTTAGATGTGAAAAATGTGTATAAAGGCATAGCTTATGATATTCAAAAAAGTTACCGCCAATTTTATTACAAAGTAGGTTACTGGGTTTTATTTTCAAAATACGATGAACTCGGAACACAGGAAATAGTTGGTTTAAATGCTGATCCTTTTGTTGAATGGTCAAAAGAAATAGCTAAAAAAGAAAAAACATTTATGGTGGGTCCTGTTCCAGTAACTCCTGCAGTATCTGTAAGCGTAAATGTAGGAATTTCTCTTGCAAAAGGACTTATGAAAATGAATACTGCACGTTGGAGCGCAGGTTTGGGCGGAATAAATGTAGTAGCTGACGCATGGGCTTTAGACGGATTATCTGTCCAGTCAGCAGGAAGCGATTTTGTAGCTATTGCAGGAAAAATGACTCCGTATATAGCTTTAGTCGCAGGAGCCGAACTTGCTGTTGGCGGCGGATGTTTAAAAGCTGGAGTTTACTGTAATCTTGAACTTCTAAGATATGATATGCCTATTTATTTAGGATCATACGCAGAAGCTGTTGTGAACGGCTCTATAGTTGATGGAGACAATACCCTTGAACTATGGCAGAATTCAAATAACCGTTATATAAAATCAGGTCAATTTTTCAGAGTTGATTTAAAACAATCTACATTAAGCGGAGCTCTTGGATTATTCGCTGAAGTAGGAGTTCCTTATCCGAGATTTTGCTGGTCATGCTGGCGTGCATGGAAATGCGATATATGTGTTCCTTATCCTTGCGGTATAAATTGGGCTACTGCAAGATATGAACTTCCGATAGTAAGCTGGACAGGATTATGGACAAATGCAGTTTTATTCAACCAGACATTCGGAAACAAAAGATATGCTTGTTTTTAACGGTTTAATTTAATAAGAATAGGATCTGACTAATAAGTTGTTTTTTGAAATAGGGGCACAATTAAGTTGAAAAAGTAATAAACTCCTGGTTTGAGGTGCTTTTTCAACTTATTAGTCGCCGCTATTTTATTAATTGATTTTGTTAAATATTCATAATATTATAAAACTCGAAAATGTTAAAAATCAGGCATTTTCGAGTTTTTTTATTTATGATTTTAAATTTACAGTTTACAGGAATATTTTATGAACAACTCAAAAAAAATAATTTTATATATTTTATTTTTTGCAGCAGTATTTACATTAAGTTATATTTATTTTTCAAACAAAAAAAATATTTCAGGAATATGGAATATAGGCGATAAAATGCGTTTTGAATTAGATATGGTTACAAAAACATTCATATCCTCAGGCGCTGTAGGTTTAAATTCTCTTGAAAACAGATCTTTAACTAATATTAAATCAAATATTCTTATAAAAATAATAGAAATCGGAGATACTGAAGTATATGCAAAAGGTATGATTGAAAATTTTCGGCAGGAAACAAACGGGCAAAAAATTGATATTGAATTTTATAATCTTCCTTTTCTTATCAAATTTCACAAAAACGGACAAATAATAAAAATCACACATTCTAAATTATTGAATTATGACAAAAAGTTTTTGATTGAAGCTTTAATATACAATTTACAATTCACGTATTATCCTCAAAAAAAATCATGGGGAGCTATTGAAAAAACAATTACTGATTCTTATAAAACAGAATATTTTTTTGATGAAAAACAGAATATTCTAACCCGGAATATTTTAAGTTACTCGCAATCAGATAATGAACAACTTATTCCAGGATCAATTCCGAGAATAAATAAAGGAATAGGAAAAATTGTTCTGCCTAAAAAAAAATCATGGTTTGAATCAATAGAGTTCGAAATAAATCTTGACTTGTACAAAGATAAATCAAAAGTGTTCGAAAGTGAAACAAAATTTACTGCAAAATATTCGTCTGCCCCGTCAAAACATAGTTTTTGGGATTCTACAGACGATAAAAATAAAATTTTTGAATCTCTTGAAAACCCATTTAAAAAAACTGAATTATCAGAAGACGAAAAAAAAGTCGAAGAAATTCTCGATAAAGAACAATATATAAATCCTAAAGTTGTGGATGATGCTCTGGAGCAGGTAAAAAAACAAAACATAAAGTTTGAAGTATTGATGGAAGCATATATATCTAAATATTTCGGCGGATCAAATAATACTCAGGAATTAAAAGAACTTTTTGATATACTTGTTGGTTATCTGAAAAAAAATCCCGATGAATGTTCAAAAATTATTGAGCTGATCAGAATGAACAAACTTCCTGAAAAAGGAAGCGGATTTTTGTTTCTGCTTCTTGAAAAAACAGCTCACTTGAAAGCTCAGGAATCATTGATTTCAATACTTGAACGATCATCTGAATTTTCAAGATTATCATTAGTAAGAGCATCCGGAGCTCTAATGGGAATCCCTCATATTAATTCTTCATTATTTGACAAATTGATTTTTTTAGAACAATCAGGATCAATCGCAGAAGTGGACGGCAGAAATTCTGCTCTTCTTACAATAGGTTCTTTAGGAAACATTTCCGTAAACCCAAATATAAAAACAAAATCGGAAAATCATCTGCGCGCCAAACTTCTTGGAGTTCAAAATGTAAATGAAATTTCTAATGCGGTAATACTTGACGCAGCATCAAATACAGGCAATCCAAATCTTATTCCTGAACTGGAAAAATTTATTTTCACCTCAAAACATGAAATAGTAAAAAATCATGCTGTTACAGCTCTTATGCATATGCCGGAAAAAGATGCAAATCCTGTTATAATTAAAATATTAAAATCAAACGATATGTCTAACATAGGCAGCGCAGTAAAAGTTTTAAACAAAAGAGAAAACTTTAACCGTTCAAAAAAAATCGATCCGGAAATAAATAAAATATTGCTTGATAAATTTCCTTATACGCAAAATTCTATTGAGCTGAGGAAAGAAATGGCAGAATATTTGTCTATCAGTGAAACAAATCATCCTCTTTTATTAAAAACTGCTGACAACAAAAAAGAAAATTGGGAAATAAGAAAAATAATTTATGAAAAAATACCTGTAGGAAAAGAACGGGTTATTGAAAGAGTAAAACCAGGCAGCGGTTTAAAAAGAAAACGATAATATAATTTATGATTGCTGAAAAATCAGATAAAGGCGATATCCCTGAAATAAAAAATCAACCAGATTTATACGGAAATTATATCGAAAATCTTTGTGGCAATACAAATGAATTTAATCTTTCAAAAGTATTTCATTTCATACTTGTTATTTTTTTCTATATATTTTCAAGGCATCTTCTTCAATTACTTTTTAACGGTTTTTCAAGTGAGACAATCAACTTTTTATTTTCTTTCAATTTAAACCACAATATATTCCTTATAATATTAAATTTCCTTATTGCAGAAATATTATTATTAAAAATATTTATCAACAAAACATATTATATTATTTCAAAATTTTCATTATTAAGTATAAGTCTGATTTTTTTACAACCAATATTTTTTAATTTTTTTAAAATTTTTCCGCAAATCAATTACTTTTCTGATATTAAATTCATAAATTATAATTCGTGCATACTTATATTGTTTGTCATTTACATATATTTTTTTAAAATTAATAAAACCCAAAGCTTTAATAAAAAAAAAATTATGTTTTTCATTAATTATTCAATAATTTTAATAATAGGAATTCTTATAGGAATCCATATCCCTAAAAGTTTCGACAAATTTCCAAACATTTTAATTGTCAACTCTGAATTTATATTCAATTTTATTTTTGCAATAAGCGCTGTTTTTTTTTATACGGTGTTTTCAGAGGAAACAACAAAAAAATTTTATTCAGGAAACTTTAATGTTTTTTATTCAGATTTCAGAATTTATATTTTAATTTTAATGTCATATTGTTCATTTTTGATAAACTTCCAATTTTTTTTATGCATTTCAGCAATGCAGGGAATAATTATAATTTCATATTTTCCGCCTTTCTTCCTTATAAATATAAATTTTTTCAAACAATTATTTTCAATATTAAAAATTCTTTTTTTATTAATTCTCGGTTTTTCAATTTCAAATTTTCATATAATGCTTTTCCCTGAAAAAATAATTCTAATAATTTCTATTTCAGGAGTAGTATTAGCTGCGCTAAGTGAAATTTCAAAAAGTCAAAATACAAATTTGAATAAAAAAACATCATCATTTTTTATACAATTTTTATTTATGACAATTTTATCAGGGTTATTATTTTACGTTTTCAAATATTATAATCTTAAAATCTTATTTATTTAAAATATGGAATTAAATATAAAAAAAAATCTGATAAAAATTTTTGAATTTCTTGAAAAAGAAAATTATCCGGTTTTATATTCGGTCATAACTTTTATTTTCGCTATAATTTTAAGAAATATTATAG
>JAGOBX010000114.1 GCA_017999075.1 Candidatus Babelota bacterium
GAATATAAAGAAGACGGTAATATTTATTTCTATAATGAGAAGGGTAAAGTTATTAAAACACTTGAAAAGGGTTTTAAAAAAGGCGTGTTATATGTTCAGGACGGCGGTCAGGTAATTTTTACGAATAATAGCGAAGCGGAAATTTTATGGAATACCGATATGCAAAAGATGGAAGATACTAAACGAAGAATTTTCGGACCGCGCGGAATGGGACTTTATTTAGAAGCAGGCGATGCAATGTATCCTGGCGATGAATTGCCAAGCGTATGGGGCGATGTAGGCGATGCATTAGATAAAGGCAAACCGATTAACAAAGGCAAGAGCCGTTTGCATTTCCAGATGGACGGAAACTTGGTAATGAAATCATATTATGACGAAGCCAAACAACGAGATGCAGATGGTAATTCGGCTGTAAGTTCAACTGAAATTTCGTATTGGGAAACCAAAACAGCAGGCAGAGGCGCTAAAGTAGTAATTATGAAAAACGGTAATCTTGTGGTTGTTGATAAGAATAATACTATTATCTGGCAGGCAAATACATCCGGCTATCCACACGCATTGTTCACAATCACTGACAAGGGTTCAATATTAATGCGTGATTTTCTAGGAAATATGCTTGCATCAGGAAAATATCCTACAATTGTTGTGGATAAAAATCAACCTGCAGAAAAACCTTCGGATTTAGAAAAAGCAATTGATACTGCGAAACAAATAAAAGAAGCGGCTATGCTGATTAAAGAATCTTGGAAAAGTCCGGAAGGAACTGCAAAAGCCATTGTTGCAATATATGGTCAGAAAAATAATGCACTGCCGCCTGCTCCTGAATTTAAAGTTGTAACAAGAGATGTATCGGAAGAATTACTGCCGTTAAAGGAAACAACTCCTCGTCAGGGCGATTATTATAAATTAACGCCAAAACAGGAAAAAGCTAAACAGGCGGCAATTGATGCGGTTAATGCGATATCTTCGCTTGAGCCAATGCTTATTATGACTTCGGATAAAGAAAAAATAGCAAACGCTAAAAAACTTGTTGACGCTGCAATAGCCGAAGGAGTAAAAGAATCTGAAATTTCTTATTCGATTAAGGCAATACTTGATTCGCTTGAAAAAGCGGTTGTTCAACTTGAAACTTACCTCGAAGAAGAATCAAAGAAAACGCCGCTTCCGGCTGAATTGAAAACTGATAAGAAATATTATTTAAAAACTAAACACAGCAATATGTATTTGCGCGTGAGTGATAAAAATGTAGTTCAATCGTATTTTCCGGATAACGGCACACCAGGTAATGAATATAAATTTGTTCTTGAAAGCGACGGTAACGGATATTTCTGGTTGAGAAACGCTCATGAAAACGCGTATATAGGTGTTTTAAATATAAGCAGTAAATCTGCTGGCGCAGAAATGAATTTGTGGAATAAAGAAGATTCTGATAATTATAAATGGAGCGTTATTTCTGCAGGGAACGGATATTATAAATTGAAAATGAAACACAGTAATTTGTTTATGAATGTATCAGGAGGAAATTCAAAAGACGGATCAAAAGTTGTGCAGTGGTCTGCGGACGGTTCAGGTAATAACGAGCAGTTTATGTTTGAAGATGCGGAAGTATCGAAGACAACAACCGCTCCGGTTCCAACTCCAACCCCTTTACCAACATCTGCGCCTGCACCAAAACCGACTGCTTCAGCAGCAAGTTCGGCAACGCCTGTAAATCTTGCGCTCGGCAAAACAGCGACTTCGAGTTCGAACGAAAATTCTGTTAATACAGCGGACAAAGCGTTTGATGGAAATACAGGCACGCGCTGGGCGTCAATCGGCGGCAGAGATCCGCAATGGTTAATGGTTGATTTGGGTGCAGAAGCTGTTATAAGTAAAGTGTCGTTGTCGTGGGAAGCGGCAGCCGGAAAAAATTATCAAATTCAGGTATCTAATGACGGAAATAATTGGACTGATGTTGCGTCTGTAAATGACGGAACAAGCAATCATAAACGCGAATTGACCATCAATAACGCGAAAGGCAGATATGTCCGTATGTATGGAACACAGCGCGCAAATAGCTGGTATGGCTATTCAATCTGGGAATTTGAAATTTGGGGAGTTTTTACTGGGGTTGCTCAAGAATCATCCAAATCCTCACCTCAAACACCTGCGCAAACATCGGCTGATGAAGGTAAACCTGTAAATGGAAATTATTATAAAATTCAGGCGAAACACAGTGGACTACTAATTAGTGTGGATAATTCAGCAACAAATAACGGAGCGAATGTTTCGCAGCAGCCGGACAATAATCTGAATTCACAAATCTGGAAACTCGAAGATATGGGCAGCGGCTATTTTAAAATTGTTAATAAAAACAGCGGCAAATGTCTTGATGTTGCCGGCGGTTCAAGAAACGATGGCGGTAATATTCATCAATGGGATTATGCAAACGGCGATAATCAGGTATGGAAATTTGAAGAAGCCGGCGCTGGTTATTATAAAATAATCCCTAAGCATATAAATAAAACAGTAGATGTTTCTGGTGGCAGTAAAAACATAGGCGCCAATATTCAGCAGTGGTCGCATAATACAGGCGATGGTCAGAAATGGAAACTGATAGAGGTGAAATAAAATTAAAAAAGCGACGGTTCTAATTTAATTGATAATTAACAATTGACAATTGACAATTATTGAAATTATAGATTGCAGATTGAAAAAGTCGAAAAAGCGTCGGTCGGAAAAAGTGTCGTATAGTCAAAAGTCAGCATTGAAAAAGGGGATGAAAAAAGGGGACATACGTGCACAAATAAAAACAATTATAGAGATTACAGATTGAGAATTTAAAAGGCACTAACGCAGAAAGCACAGAGTTTCAGATTATTGAATTTAAATTTTTAAAATTTTTTCGAGGATTTATTACAATGAAAAAAATAAGTATAATCGGATTAATTATGATTTTTTTGAGTGTTGCGGTTTTTGCTGAAAACGCTGCTACGAAATCAAAACGCGGAGTTAGAAATACAGGAACTGGCGGTAATACGGTTGTTGCGCCGGGAGCTGAGAAATATACTGTTTATGATTATATGTCTTTAGATACAAAAATAAAAGTAAAAGAAAAAGAATTGGAAGATTTAAGAAAAGCAGCTATCAATAATCCAAGGGTTAAAATGCAACTTCCTGCGCGTGAAAAAGAATTAGAAAAAGAAATAAAAGAATTAAAAGCTGAAAAGGAAGCAAGAGATAAAGCTAATGCAGGGAATACGCGCGCAAGCCGCCTTGAACAGAGAAAACCTGTTGTAGAAGAAAGTAAAAAAATTGAAAATAGCAAATCATTAGAAGAAATCAGAAATGAAATAAATGAACTTGAAAAATTATCTGCTGATTTTTCTAAAAAAAAGAGTGAAAAGGAACAAAAGGTCTCTGAGTTAACAAAAGAAATTTCTATTTTAACAAAAGAAATTTCTGATTTAAATAGTGAAATTTCAAATGTTAAAAATAAAATTACAGATGCTAAAAAACAGGAAAAAGAAGCCGAAACTTTGAAAAAATGATAATAATCTGAAAAGTTGAAGAAAGAAAAGTAAATGGATTAGTAAAGAAAATATCCGGTTCCTAATATAAAAATAATTTTTTTGGAGGAAAATTAAATGTATATCAGGCAAAAAAAAATAATTTATTCAATATTTATTCTATTTGTTTTTTTAGTTATTTTTAGTTGTTCTAAAAATAAAGGGAATGAAACTTCTGTTTCGCAGCCTATTCAACAGCAGCCAGAAAAAAAAATTTTAAATATTAAATTAGTGACATTAAAAGCCGATGAGTATACTGATAGATATGAAAAATTGTTAAAAGAATATTTGAAAAAAAACGGAGTTATTGAAGGGACTGATTATAATCTGAAATTATTATCGGCTCAAAATGAAATAACAATTATCCCGACTATAATAGATTCTGTTGTTGCTGAAAAAGCTGATATTTTATTGACTTTTTTTCCTCAAGTTTTATATGCTTCAATAAAAAAAGCGCCTGATATAAAAAAAGTTTTTACAGCTATTGTAAATCCTTTTTTAATTGGAGCAGGTAATTCTGATACAGATCATATACCAAACTTAACCGGCAATTATGAAGTTTATCCTATAGAAGCTATGCTTGATTATTTTAAAGAATGCAGGCCAAACGCTAAAAGAATTGGTTTTATATATAACACTAGCATTGAAGAAGACGGTTATATAAAAGATGAAATACTTAAAGCGGCAAAACAGAAAAACATTGAAATGTTTGTAAAAGGATATGCTTCAACCATTGAAATATCTGATGCGGCAAATTCGTTATTTTCAAAGAAATTAGACGCTGTTTTACATTTGCCTACAAGCGATTTTATTCAAGTATTAAATGTAATTTCTAAAAAAGCAGTTGAAAATAAAATACCTGTATTAAGTTTTGGCGATAAGGATCTTCCACAACTTTCTATTATGGGCATTGATGAAGATGAAACGGAAAAGTATAGTTTTGCAGAATTGGTTTTAAAAGTAATTAAAGGCGAGGACCCTGGAAAAATACCTTTTGTAAATAGTAAATCAGCAAGGAAATTTATATATGTAAATAAAAAAAATATAGATTCAATAGGGTTTAAAATCAGCGAATCTGTATTGAAGAAGGCCGATAAAATAATTGAAAAATAAATTTTGAGGAATATCGACTTCGAAAAAAATGGGGACGGTTCTCATTTAATTGAGAATTAGAAAAATTACAGAAATAGCGGATGATGATGTTTTAAATATTGAGTTTTAAGTTATGAATTGAAAAAAATGCTTTAGTGTTGTTGAATTAAGGGAAGGTAAAGGAATCAATAAAAAAATAATAATTTTATAAAATAATATTTTTCAGGAGACAATTTTTATGTTAAAAAAAATTTCATTATTTTTTGTAGTAACTATTTTATTGCTGGCAGGGATAATGAAAATTGACGCGAATGAACGCGGTTCGCAGAGTAAGCGCGGACTTAGAAATGTCGAGCAAAAAGCGGCTCTTGAAAATGTAGAGTTGCCGGAAACTAATGAAACTACTAAATCTATTGAAATCGGAAAAATAATCACTGATAAAGTGCTTCCTGTTGAACTTGGGAAATATTATTTTACAGTGAATGATAAAGTATATGAAGTGAATTTGACTACAAAAGAAATCAAGGCGTTTGCTGAAGAATTGCCTGAAATCAGCGGCAGTTTTTTTATGGTTGGCGCGGACGGGCAGATATATGAAATGACAGATTCGCGTATTGACGGATTGGCGGATTCGGATAAACTCCGCAGTGTTAAATCTGCGAAAAAAAGCAAATCAAAGAAGAAAATTTTAAAATCAGTTTCTAATTCCTCATCGGCAAAATCAGTGAAATCATCAAGAGACGCGCGGTCGGTTGCAGGAGAAGATTTATCCATTAAACCTATAACAAAATTTTCGGTTGTTGGTAATGACAGATATGTTTATGAATATGATTTGATTAATAAAACAGTTAATAAAAAGGATGAATTTGAATATGAAATTGAAGACGGAAAAATTTATATAAAGACAGGCGAAGAGTTTGAAACGGTAGATATTCAAAAATTAAAAGATTCAAAAATTGAAAAATTGAAAGATTCAGATAATGAAAATGAATCAGAGAGGGCAGTAAAATCAAGAAGCGCCAGAAGCGTGAGACGTTCACAGACAGGAAACCGCGGTGAAAGAAGAGTTGAACAATTAAGCGGTCAAGATTCTAAAATTTCAGATACGGAAATAATTGAATGCACGGAAAGCGGTCTGATAAAAATAATATTGAAAGCAGAGTATTCTGCATTGATAAAAAAAAATGAGAAAATAGAGGGAAGAATCATAACTAAAAAACCGTTGAATATTGATAAATCAAAAATTTATTTTGTTGAAAACGGTTATATTTACGAAGCGGATTTAAAAAATAATTGTATCGGAAAATTTATTGATAAACAGGTTTTGAAAACAAATAAATACTGGTTTACAGTTAAGCCTGATGGAAATATTTTGGCTGTAAAATTGACGGATTTGACAAATGACGAATTAACGGATTCGACAAAAAAAACAGTCGGCGATAGAGGCGTAAAATCAAAGAGTTCGCCCAACCGGAGAGTGAGAACGGCAGGCGATAGAAGCGAAACTGAGGTAGATACCGGATTAAAAGATATTATAGAAAGTGATTTAAGACTGAAACAAGAAAATTATATAATGGCGGGAAAAGATAGGATTTTATATTTGTATGATATAGAAAAAAATGAAATTTTTAAGTATTCGAAGCATTCGGAAGAAATTAAAGAAAATCAAGTTTTAATAATTGATTCGGAAAACAATAAATATTTTATTGATTTAGAAAAAGGAACAATAGAAATTTCAAAAATTGAAAAATTTGAAGATTCAGAACAGGAAGGCGACAGAGGAATACGTTCAAGACGCAGCCCTAAAAGTCAAAGACCAAAAATTGTAAAATTTGGAAAATCAATGAAAAAAACGGCCGAAAGCACAGTTAGGTCGAAACGCGGAGTACGTTCCGTCTCCTTGCAAACAGATGAGGAAGACGCATTTCTGCTTGAACTATTGAGCGAGTTTATGCTTGAGTTAGAGCCGGCAATTGAAAAAATATCGGCCGGCAAACTTGCATTTGCAAGTTCAACATCAGGTCAGAACAGTATAGAAAAATTTGTAAACGACGGAGATGTAAAAACGAGATGGTCGTCAATTTTTTTCGATAATCATTGGATTAGTATTGATTTGGGCGACAGAAAAAAAATTACAAAAGTAGTATTAAATTGGGAGCGAGCATGCGGTTTGAATTATAAGATTCAAGTTTCAGACGATAATATAAATTGGATTGATGCCGCGAATATAACAGACGGGAAATGGGAGATTAGAGAAATTCCGGTTGATGCATACGGCAGATATGTCCGGATGAACGGCGTTAAACGCGCGACACAATGGGGGTTTTCAATTTGGGAATTTGATATTTACGGAAGCGATATAGTCGATAAAGTCGAGGTTGATCTGAAAATGAAAAATGCTGTTATCAAATCAATAACAGATTTGATAAACGAATTGCCTGAAGTATCGATTGTTAAAACTGAAGACCGCGAGAAAATATTTTCTGTGCTTAAATTGATTGAAGCATCCAAAAAATACGGAGCGTCGGAAGCTGATATATCAAATCTTGATAAACTTGTAAAACTTGAAAATCAATTGGAGCGGCTTGCGAAAAAAAATATTATGCCTGCAAATATCATTGCTTTAAATATGTCGAATGAAATAGTTAAGAGTGACGGCAAAGGCAACTGGAATGCAATCGGAAGCGGTTATAATTTTATTGCAGTAGGAGCGGACGGCGAACTTTGGACTTTAAAATCGCAGGAAATTTATAGATATAAATCAGATAATAATTTTGAAAAAATTGGTGGCGCATTGGTAAATATTTCTATTGGAAAGAATATATGGATGGTTTATGGGACGAATTCTTCGGGAGCAGTATATTGGAGACATCCAACACAAAATGTATGGCAGAAATTAGGCGGAACATTAAAACAACTTTCTGTTGGTTCAGATAAAACTCTTTTCGGGGTCCAATCAAATCAAACTATTTGGGAATTATCTAATAATAATTGGAATAAACTTAATGGAGAATTGAATTATGTTTCAGTAGGCAATAAAGATAATATTTGGGGATTAACAAAGGATGGTCAAATTTATCAATATGCAAGCGGGAATTGGAAACAGATTGATGGAAATATGAAATTCATATCCGCAAATAACGGGAATACGGCTTACGGATTAGATGCCAATAATAATGTTTTCAAATGGCAGAACGCCAAATGGCAGCAGCTTGAAGGTCAGTTTAAAATGCTTGATGTTAAAACCGATACTGAAATAGTATCTCATTTTTCGCCTGAAAAGGAAATAGAATCAAAAAATATCCCGATAAATTTAGCTATTGACGCGATAAACGCATTGCCAGAAATTTTGTCTGTTAAAATTGAGGATAAAGATAAAATCGAGGCCGCAAAAAAAATAGTTGCAGAAGCGAAAGCAAAAGGCGCGGCTGACTCAGATATAACAAATCTTGATAAAATTTCTAAACTTGAAGCACAGATTACAGCGCTTGAGAAAAAAGCAGCAGAAGAAGCTGCGGCTAAATTAAAAGCTGAGCAAGAGGCAATTGCAAAAGCCGCAGCCGAAGAAGAAAAGAAAAATGCAATCAAATCAGCGATAGACGCAATAACCGCTTTTCCTGAAGTTTCGGCTGTTAAAATTGAGGATAAAGATAAAATCGAGGCCGCAAAAAAAATAGTTGCAGAAGCAAAAGCAAAAGGCGCGGCTGACGCAGATATAACAAACCTTGAAAAAATAACGCAGCTTGAAAGCAAGATAGGGGAACTTGAAAAAATTGCAGCGGAAGCAAAGGATATTTCAATTGAAAAAATTTCAGTAGGTAAAAACGCATCTGCAAGTTCCGGCACGGCAAAAAATGCAATTGACGGCAATGTAAATACCTTATGGGCTGCAGGCTGGTTTGATAATGAATGGATCGCGATTGATTTAGGCGATAGAAAGAAAATCACAAAAGTAGCATTAAATTGGGAACGCTGCGGTTCAGAATATAAAATACAGGTATCGGACAATAATGAAATATGGAAAGATGCAGCGCATATAAAAAACGGCAAAACGGAGAATAAAGAAATTACAGTTGATGTTTTAGGCAGATATGTCCTTCTGAAGGCTATTAAATGTCCTAACGGCGGGTCAGCAGTAAGAGAATTTGATATTTACGGTCGGGATTTGACTGCAGCAGAAAAAAAATCCGAAGCTGAAGCCGCTGAAAAAGCTGCGGCTGAAGAGTTGGCAAAAGCAGCCTTGAATCTTGCTTTAAATAAATCAATAACCGCAATGTCCCAAAACAGAAGTTATCCCGTAAAAAATATTGTTGACGGAGATACTAATACTTACTGGCTTACAGATGAAGGCGGTAAACCGAATTTAACAATAAATTTTGGCGTTAATACGGAAATGACCACTTTAAAAATCAAATGGCATTCAAGGCGGTTAAGAGAAGGA